>NZ_JBFRKQ010000003.1:0-23523 GCF_041469505.1 Vibrio sp. 10N.286.49.E11 | reverse complement strand
GCCGCGATGAACCTTTTTTTATGTCTGCTGCAAATTTGTTGCGACAATGTTAAATTTGTTCGTTGTTTAACTTGTTGTATTTAAAGTAGTTCTTGATTGCTTCTTTGTTATTCCACCTTTCTCATATCAATTCCCAGAAAAGCCCCGTTTAAGTCACAGTTTAAATATCTAAAAATGACGTATTTGACAGATTTATGTGATCTGATAGGCGAATAATTAACCTTATGTGTGCGTTATCCGTAACAGAACCTTAAACAAAATTGACAAACTTTTACCAATCGAGATAATCCATGGGTCGGGATCACTATTCGCTGAAATCCTGTACGTATGTCAGGATGACGAAGAAAGGAAGCAACATGACTAATATTGGAAGCCTGCTAGGAGATGCGGCGACTCTAATGATAACGGGGATGTCCGTTGTCTTTATTTTCCTAACTATTCTAGTTTACCTCGTTCGGTTGATGTCAAAACTGGTACCAGAAGAAGTACCAGAGCCGATCGCAGCACCTAAAAAAATTCAAAAATCACAATCAAACCCTTCAGCTGTTAGTCCACAGGTAGTGGCTGCAATTTCGGCCGCGGTTCATCAATACCGTGCGTCTACTGCTAAGTAGTATTTAAAGGATTAAAAAGGAGTTTATGAGCATGTCTAAACCACTAGCTATCACAGATGTGGTACTTCGTGACGCGCACCAGTCACTATTTGCTACTCGTATGCGTATCGAAGATATGCTGCCAATTGCGGCAGAACTGGATAAAGTCGGTTACTGGTCACTTGAGACTTGGGGCGGCGCGACGTTTGATTCGTGTATCCGTTTTCTTGGCGAGGATCCATGGGAGCGTTTGCGTGAGCTGAAAAAAGCGATGCCAAACACACCAATGCAGATGCTACTGCGTGGTCAAAACCTATTGGGCTACCGTCACTACGCGGATGATGTAGTAGAAAAATTTGTTGAACGTGCCCATAAAAACGGCATGGACGTATTCCGTATCTTTGATGCGATGAATGACGTGCGTAACTTTGAAAAAGCAGTGAAAGCAACGATCGACGTTGGTGGCCACGCTCAAGGTACGTTGTCTTACACAACCAGTCCGGTCCACAATTCAGATACTTGGGTTGATTTGGCTAAGCGCCTAGAGGACCTAGGTTGTCACTCACTATGTATCAAAGATATGTCAGGTTTATTAAAGCCGTATGAAGCAGAAGAGCTGATTACACGTATCAAAGCATCGTGTGACGTTCCTCTAGCACTGCATAGCCACGCGACAACTGGTCTATCGACTGCAACAGCGGTTAAAGCCGTTGAAGCGGGTATCGACATTCTAGATACCGCTATTTCTTCAATGAGCTGTACTTACGGTCATACGCCAACCGAAACGGTTGTTGCGATGTTAGAAGGTACAGAGCGCGACACGAATCTTAAACTAGACCAAATCGAACCCATCGCGGCTTACTTCCGTGATGTACGTAAAAAGTACGCGAAATGGGAAGGTCAGCTAAAAGGTGTCGATTCTCGCATCTTAATCGCTCAAGTTCCTGGCGGAATGTTAACTAACATGGAAGGCCAGCTTAAAGAGCAAGGCGCCGCCGATCGCATGGATGAAGTTCTAGAAGAGATCCCACGCGTACGTAAAGAGCTTGGTTACATTCCTTTAGTAACACCAACTTCTCAGATTGTCGGTACTCAAGCGGTTATTAACGTCTTAACGGGCGAACGCTATAAGAGCATCACGAAAGAGACTGCTGGTCTACTGAAAGGTGAATACGGTCAAGCTCCTGCTGAAGTGGATGCTGAACTGCAAGCGAAAGTTCTAGACGGTGCAGAGCCGATTACTTGTCGTCCTGCTGATTTACTTAAGTCTGAAATGGATACGTTAACGACGGATCTGTTAGAGAAAGCGAAATCAGAGGGTATCTCTCTAGCTGAAGATACGGTTGATGATGTACTGACTTACGCGCTCTTCCCACAAGTGGGTCTTAAGTTCCTTAAGAACCGTCGTAATCCTGAAGCATTTGAACCTGCACCAACGCTAGAAGTTGCGGCTCCAGTTGCTGCAGCTCCTGTACAAGCTTCTGGTGGTATTGAAAGCTACAGCGTGAAGGTTGATGGTCAAGTTTACGATGTTGAAGTTGGCCCACAAGGTGAACTGACATCGGTGGAGCCATCTGCAAAACCTGCTCAGGCTGCACCAGTAGCAGCGTCTGACGCTGAAGCGGTTCCAGCTCCATTGGCGGGTAACATCTTCAAAGTAAACGTTCAGGCGGGTACTGAGGTTTCTGAAGGCGACGTTCTACTAATCCTAGAAGCGATGAAGATGGAAACGGAAGTTCGTGCTGCTCGTGGTGGTATCGTTCAAGAATTGAATGTTAAAGAAGGCGATGCAGTTACTGTAGGCGCTCCACTACTAAGCTTAGCGTAAGGGAGTACCATGGAAGGATTGATGACCTTATGGTCTGAAACAGGGATTGCGAACTTTGAGTTCGGCCAGATCTGTATGATGCTGGTTGGTTGCTTACTGTTGTTTTTGGCAATTCGTAAAGGATTTGAACCGTTACTTCTACTGCCTATTGGTTTTGGTGCTGTATTAGCAAACATTCCAAATGCTGGGTTTACTGATCCAGGTGGTTTGCTCTACTACGTCTACTACATTGGTATTGAGACAGGTATTTTCCCACTGCTGATCTTTATGGGTGTTGGTGCGATGACGGACTTCGGTGCGTTGATTGCGAACCCTAAAACGTTGTGGCTAGGGGCTGCGGCTCAGTTTGGTATCTTCGCGACGCTATTTGGCGCGATCTTGCTGAACTACGTTCCAGGAATGGAGTTCTCGATGGCCGATGCTTCGTCAATTGCGATCATTGGTGGTGCCGATGGCCCAACTGCGATCTTCTTGGCGAGTAAGTTATCTCCGGACCTTTTAGGTGCCATTGCAGTAGCGGCTTATAGCTACATGGCTTTGGTTCCGATCATTCAGCCACCAATCATGAAAGCGTTAACGTCTCCTGAAGAGCGCAAAATTAAGATGGCTCAACTTCGTCACGTTAGCAAAGCCGAGAAGATTCTTTTCCCGCTTGCTGTACTATTGATGACGATTTTGTTCCTACCTTCAGCAACACCTCTAGTTGGTATGTTCTGTTTGGGTAACTTAATGCGTGAAGCGGGTGTGGTTGATCGCCTTTCAAAAACAGCTCAAAACGAACTGATTAACGTTGTAACTATTTTCCTAGGTCTAGGGGTTGGTTCTAAGCTTCAAGCGGATACGTTCTTGAACTTAGAAACATTGGGTATTCTAGGTTTAGGTGCGGTCGCGTTCAGTATCGGTACGGCGGGTGGTGTATTGATGGCTAAGGTGTTGAACCGATTCTCGAAAGAGGACATCAACCCACTGATTGGCGCAGCTGGCGTATCGGCGGTTCCAATGGCGGCACGTGTTGTGAACAAGGTTGGTCTTGAGGCAAACCCTCAGAACTTCTTATTGATGCATGCAATGGGTCCGAACGTAGCCGGTGTACTTGGTAGTGCGGTTGCGGCGGGCATTCTATTAGCTCTCGTGGGCTAGTGGATTTGCTGGGTCATGTATCGTTACGTTAATTGGTCGTCAATTTACGAATGAGCGGTTAACTTAGCCTTATTAAATGGTTTATAGTCAAAGGGATGCTTTCGCATCCCTTTCTTTTTATTAATTAGGGTGCTTGCTCACTAGGGCTTTTATCAATCAAGGAAATGTGGAATGGAAAATAAACAGATTGCGATTACTCAATTCGGCGGCGTCGAAAACCTAAGTATTCAAACCAGTGCGATCCCTGAGCCTAAGGCTGGAGAAGTGGTGGTTAAAGTTTCCTTTTCAGGCATTAATCCGATTGATGTCAAAACCCGAGCGGGTCTTGGTTGGGCGGCAGCACAAAACAAAGATAATCTGCCTTGGGTGCCTGGCTACGATATTTCAGGGCAAATTGTCTCGCTAGGCGAACAGGCTGAACGCTTTACTGTTGGTGATAACGTGGCTGGCTTTATTGGTTTTCCACTGCAAGGTGGCGGTTACAGCCAATATGTGTGTGTTCCAGAAGCTGCATTAAGTATGGTTCCTGATTCTGTCACTCTAGAAGCGGCAGCTGCATTACCACTTGCGAGTCAAACAGCGGCACAAGCGCTCAACAAAGCCGAAGTGAAAGAAGGCGACCGCGTGCTTATTTTAGCGGGCGCGGGCGGCGTTGGTCACCTTGCGGTTCAAATTGCAGTGGCAGCAAAAGCTGAGGTTTACACAACCTGCAGCGAAGCCAATCTTGATTACCTTGCGACGCTAGGTGCTCACGCGATTAACTATAAGTTTGCGCCAGCATCAGAAAGAGTATCTGATGTCGATGTGTTGATTGACTTGGTCGGCGGCGATACCGCGCTTGATGCATTGAAGTGCCTAAAAGATGACGCGCGAGTCGTGACTGTGCCGACTCTATCTGCAGAACTTATCTGCGAAAAAGCCACACTATTAGGTTTTACTGCATCAGGCATGCTGGTTGAACCAACCCCTGAGCAAATGGACACCATGCTTTACATGGTCAGTGTCGGATTGCTCAAAACAGAAATTCAAGGTATCTACCAGTTAGACGAGGCGCAGTCGGCGCACCTGCAGGTTGAAACCGGACACACCAGAGGCAAGGTGCTACTTAAAATGCAAGAAAGTTGATAGGCAGTGTTAGAATTTTTTAACTCCCTTTTTGAAAATATCGCGCTGTGGTTCTCGGACTCGGCGCTGTGGGTACTCTTCATCAGTGGCTTCTTGAGTGCCACGTTACTACCCGGTGGTTCAGAAGCTAGCCTTGTGGCTGCATTGAGCTTAGATCAGTTTTCAACCTCATCGATCATTCTGGTGGCGACATTAGGCAATACCTTAGGCGGCCTGACTAACTATTGGATTGGTTTGTGGTTGCCTAATCGAACTCAATCTGAAAAGCATGGTCATAAGGCTATGGCTTGGCTGAGTCGTTATGGCTACTGGACACTGTTATTTAGTTGGTTACCGATCATTGGTGACCCTTTGTGTCTAGCGGCGGGTTGGCTAAGAATGAAATTCATCCCTAGCGTTATTTTGATAGCGATTGGCAAAGCCGCTCGCTATAGCTTACTTGCTGCTATCTACTTCGGTTTTTTCTAAGGAGAACCTATGAAAAAGGTTTTACTTGGTACATTTTCTCTTATCGCCATTGCAGGCTGTTCTTACAATGTACCTAGCTCAACGCCCTTCTTTTCCTCGTTACCTGAAGGTGTCACTCTGTTAGAAGAGGTAAAGCCCTCTAAAGATAAAGTGGTGATTCCTTACACCAAGTATCAGCTTGAAAACGGCCTGACAGTTATTCTTTCCCCTGATGATTCCGATCCGTTGGTGCATGTTGATGTGACTTATCACGTCGGTTCAGCACGTGAAGAGATAGGCAAGTCGGGCTTTGCTCACTTCTTTGAGCACATGATGTTCCAGGGTTCAGAGAACGTTGGTGACCAACAGCACTTTAAGATCATTACCGAAGCGGGTGGCTCGTTAAACGGCACGACCAACCGTGACCGCACCAACTATTTTGAAACTGTTCCTTCTAACCAGCTTGAGAAAATGTTGTGGTTAGAATCAGACCGAATGGGCTTCTTGTTGGATGCTGTTTCTCAGAAGAAATTTGAGGTTCAAAGAGGCACGGTCAAGAACGAGCGAGCGCAGAGCTACGAAAATCGTCCTTACGGCTTGATGTGGGAACGCATGGGCGAAGCGCTTTACCCTGAAGGTCACCCTTACTCTTGGCAACCAATCGGCTATGTTGAAGATCTTGACCGTGTTGACGTGAATGATCTTAAAGCGTTCTTCCTGCGTTGGTACGGCCCAAACAATGCCGTGTTAACGATTGGTGGTGATATCGACGTTGATGACACGCTAGAATGGGTTAACAAGTACTTTGGTTCAATTCCTCAAGGCCCTGAAGTGAAGGCGGCAGAGAAGCAACCTGCTGTTCTAACAGAAGATAAATACATCACTTTAGAAGACAATATTCGTCAGCCGATGGTGCTGGTGGGGTGGCCAACAACGTATCGCGGTGAAGAGACGCAAGCTTCACTGAATGCATTGTCTAACGTGTTAGGTTCAGGTACCAACAGTTACCTATATCAAAACCTCGTAAAAACGCAGAAGGCCGTCAGCGCTGGCTCTTTCCATGATTGTGCTGAGCTTGCTTGTACCATGTACGTGTATGCAATGGGCAACTCAGGTGAAAAAGGCGATTTGACGGTTCTCAATAAAGAGCTGATGGATACCCTGGAGCAATTCTCGAAAGAGGGCGTTGAGCAAGAGCGTTTAGACCAGATCACTGGCATGGCCGAAGCGAATGCTGTTTTTGCATTGCAAAGCGTTAAAGGTAAGGTGTCGCAACTCGCGTCGAACCAAACCTTCTATGGTCAGCCTGATCGCATTGAATCACAACTCGATCAAATCCGAGCGGTGACGCCTGAGAGCGTGAGCAAGGCATACCAAGATTTCATCGAAGGTAAGCACAAGGTTACCTTGAGTGTGGTTCCTAAGAAAAAGCTCGATTTGGCGGTTCGTGAAGCGACCTTTACCACGCCACCACGTACGTTGCCGGAATACAGCAAGGTGACGGAAGAACAACTGGATTTCAGAAAGGCACCGGATACCTTTGATCGCAGTGTGATGCCAGAAGTGAATTTTGGTGTTGAGGCGACCATGCCTGAGTTGTACCGCATGCACTTTGCAAATGGCACGGACTTGATTGGTACTGTGACCAGCGAAACACCGACAGTACAGTTACAGATTCAACTTCCAGCTGGCGAGCGTTATGTTCGCAAAGGACAAGAAGGCCTAGCGAACCTAACGGCTTCGATGATGGAAGAAGGCTCAACCAAACGGACCGTTGAAGAGTTACAAGCGACCTTAGATAAACTTGGTAGCAGTGTGAGCATTAGTGCGGGCAGCTACACCACAGATATTTCAGTCTCGGCGCTAGAGAAAAACTTGCCTCAAACCTTAGCGATTGTGCAAGAGGTTCTATTCGATCCTAAGTTCGATGAGCAAGATTTTGAGCGCGTTAAGAAACAGATGCTAGAAGGCGTTGTGTATCAGCATCAGCAGCCAAGCTGGATGGCTTCTCAAGCAACCCGTGAAGTGCTGTTTGGTGACACTGTTTTTGCTCGTGCAAGTGATGGTACTAAGGAATCTCTATCGAAATTGACCTTAGACGATGTGAAAAAATTCTATGCGCAACATTACACACCAGAAGGTGCCAATATTGTTGTGGTGGGAGACATCTCGAAGAAAGAGGTAGGGAAACAGCTACAATTCTTTGAAGAGTGGCAAGGCGATGCGGCACCATTAACGCGTCCACAGATCGTTAAAGAGCTTTCTGGTCAGCACCTGTACTTAGTTGATAAACCGGGTGCGCCGCAAAGCATTGTTCGCTTGGTTCGTAAGGGCCTGCCGTTTGATGCGACGGGCGAATTGTATTTGAGCCAGTTAGCTAACTTTAACTTAGCGGGCAACTTCAATAGCCGTATCAACCAGAACCTACGTGAAGACAAAGCCTACACTTACGGTGCAAGCGGTTACTTCGCAAGTACTCGTGAAACTGGCGCAGTGGTATTTAGCGCGCAGGTAAGGGCGAATGCGACGGTTCCATCGATTCAAGAGTTTATTAATGAGCTGAATGAGTTTAGCCAAAGTGGATTAACTGACGAAGAGGTGAAATTTATGCGCCTTGCCGTCGGTCAACAAGATGCACTTAAATACGAAACGCCAAGTCAAAAGGCGGGGTTGTTGAGTAATATTGTTGCATTGAGCCTTGATGAAGATTACCTACAACAGCGTAATCAGATAGTTGAAACGGTTTCAAAAGAGACCTTAAACGAGCTATCTAAGAAATGGTTTGACCCGAATGATTATCAAATAATCGTTGTTGGTGACGCGACATCGCTTCGCCCGCAATTAGAAAAGTTAGATATTCCAATAGAAGAGCTTGAAATCATTCGTTAGAGTACACATTAAAGGGGGAGGGAAGAGACTCTACTTTTCTCCTCCAACCTAATTTATGATAGTTCTAATCAGAACAATATAAGATAAGTGAACTGAATTTTGACTGATTTTGCTGCGCGACTAAAGCAAGTTGCAACCAACCCTAAGACCTTCTCTCAATTTGGTCGTGGTGTTGAAAGGGAAACATTACGCTACACGGAAGATGGGCACCTTGCTACTGGGCCGCACCCTGAGGCTTTGGGATCTGCGTTGATGAACGAATGGGTAACGACCGATTTCTCTGAGTCGCTACTGGAATTTATCACGCCTGTTTCTAACGACGTTCCGACGCTTTTGAATCAGTTGTCTGATATCCACCACTTCACGCAAACCAAGTTAGACGGCGAAAAACTATGGCCGCTTTCTATGCCTTGTTACGTTGGCAGTGAAGATTACATTCAGCTAGCGCAATACGGCACCTCGAATAACGGTAAGATGAAGACCCTATATCGTGAAGGCCTAAAACGTCGTTACGGTAGCCTGATGCAGATTATCTCTGGTGTTCACTTCAACTTCTCTTTCCCAGAAAGCTTTTGGGATAGCCTGTTTGGAGAGCAAACTGAAGAAGCGCGTTGTGAATCTAAGTCAGATGCTTACTTTGGTTTGATTCGTAACTACTACCGCTTTGGTTGGTTAATCCCATACTTCTTCGGTGCTTCACCTGCGCTATGTTCTTCTTTCATCAAAGGAAGAGAGACAAACCTGCCTTTTGAAAAGATTGGCGAGACACTGTATCTGCCAAAAGCAACGGCACTGCGCCTGAGCGACCTTGGCTACACGAACAGTGCGCAAAGTGTGTTGAAGATTGGTTTCAACAGCCTAGACCAATACCTTGAAGGTTTGAATCAAGCGATTCGCACACCATCAGAAGAATTTGCCGAGATTGGCACTAAGGTTGATGGTGAATACCGTCAGTTGAATAGCAACGTACTGCAAATTGAAAATGAGCTTTACGCTCCAATCCGCCCTAAGCGTGTGGCGAAGAGTGGTGAGAAACCATCTGAAGCATTGGCACGCGGTGGTGTTGAGTACATTGAGGTTCGTTCTTTAGATGTAAACCCATTCAGCTCAATTGGTATCAATGAGCAGCAGGTTCGCTTCCTAGACTTATTCCTAACGTGGAGTGTGCTAACGGACTCTGCTGAGATGGATAACTGCGAGCTTGAATGCTGGCGCGATAACTGGAACAAGGTGATCCTACAAGGTCGTCAGGTTGGTCTAGAGCTGCAAATCGGTTGTCATGGTGAGCGATTGTCTCTGCAAGATTGGGCGAAGCGTGTCTTCAAAGATCTGCGCTCTATTGCCGAGATGATGGACGCTGAACAAGGTGGTCGTGCATACCAAGAAACATGCGATACGCTTGAGGCTTGGATTGATAACCCTGAGCTAACTATTTCTGGCCAGTTGCTAGAAGAGACTAAAAAATTGGGCGGCTTAGGTAAAGTGGGTTGCGCGTTAGGTAAAACGTACGCTCAGCAACACAAAGCGCACCAATACAAAGTATATTCAGCTGAGTTGATGGAAGCAGAAGTTCAACGTTCTGTGATTGCTCAGCAACAAAGTGAAGAAGCAAGCACTCAAGATTTTGATAGCTTCTTAGCGGATTATTTTTCGTATTTAAAAGCATAGCGAGACTTTGGTGGAAAGGAAGCAAGCCTTATTAGGTCAGCCTACTCGAGTGAGTAGTAAATGGTTACCTGTAGTGACTGTTGGTGTTGTCTCTAGCCTATTGGTTGGATGTGCAACGCCACCGCCAAAGCAGCAAGATAATTTGTGTAGCATCTTTCGAGAGCACCCTTCATGGTATGAAGATGCCTTGGATATGCAAGAAGAATGGGGAACGCCGATTAACGTTGCGATGGCTTTTGTGAAACAAGAGAGTAGCTATCGTCATGATGCGCGCCCACCTAAAGATTACATTCTTGGCTTTATACCGTGGGGGCGTGTAAGCAGTGCCTACGGTTATGCACAAGCTCAAGATCCTGCTTGGGAAGACTTCCAAAAGGCGACCAATAACGGTGGTTCAAGAACCAACTTTGATGATGCATTGATGTTCATCGGTTGGTATACCAGCGAGACGCGTCGTCAATTGGGCATCTCACTATGGGACCCATATAACCAATACCTGGCTTATCATGAAGGCCGTGGTGGTTATAAGCGCAAGTCATACAACAGCAAGCCATCGCTAATTAAGGTGGCGCGCAAAGTCGAACAGCAAGCAAAAGATTATGGATGGCAGCTGAAACAGTGCCGCAAAGAACTAGAAGACAATCGAAGCTGGTTTTTCTAAAGCCAGCCGTCATGGAGAAGAGCAATGCCTTTATTAGATAGTTTCACTGTTGATCACACACGCATGAACGCACCTGCCGTTCGTGTTGCTAAAACAATGCAAACCCCAAAAGGGGATACCATCACTGTGTTTGACCTGCGTTTTACTGCGCCAAACAAAGACATCCTATCTGAGAAAGGTATCCATACTCTAGAGCACCTATATGCTGGTTTCATGCGTAATCAATTGAACGGTTCAGATGTAGAGATCATCGATATCTCACCGATGGGCTGTCGCACTGGTTTCTACATGAGCCTGATTGGTACGCCTACAGAACAACAAGTGGCTGACGGTTGGTTGGCAGCGATGCAAGACGTACTGAAAGTTGAGAACCAGAATAAGATCCCTGAGCTGAACGAATACCAATGTGGTACCGCGGCAATGCACTCTTTGGATGAAGCGAAAGAGATCGCGAATGCGATCATCGCTGCAGGCATCTCTGTAAACAAGAATGATGAACTGGCACTGCCAGAGTCGATGCTGCAAGAGCTTAAAATCGACTAGTCATTGATAGCTACCCTAGATAGGGCGAGTTAGATACTAAAAGGCCCGGTTCAATGAACCGGGCCTTTTTCGTCAACGTATTTTAGGGCGAGACAGAGATTCAGTGATAACTCAGTTAGCCGTTCACGATCCGTGGGAACACGCGAACCAGTTTGATGCGGTTCTCTTCAAGCTCAACAATTTCCATTGGGTGGCTGGCAACCTGAACACTCAGGTGACTCTCAGGAATATCTTCAAGATGTTCCAGTATCAAACCATTCAGCGTTCTTGGGCCATCGGTAGGCAGTGCCCACTGTAAGCCTTTGTTGATATCTCGGATATTGGCACTGCCTTCAATCAAGAAGCTGCCATCGCTTTGCGGAGTAATCTCTTCAGATAAGCTTGGGGTGATTGAGGTGGTAAACTCACCTACGATCTCTTCTAGAATATCTTCTAATGTAACCAAACCATTGATGTCGCCATACTCATCAACAATCAAACCGATGCGCTGCTTATTGCGTTGAAACTTAAGCAGTTGAATATTGAGTGGTGTCGCTTCAGGAATAAAGTAGATCTCATCTGCGGCACGCAATAGGGTTTCTTTATTGAATTCGTTCTTTTCAAGCATCAGACGGTAAGCTTCACGCAGCCTAAGCATGCCGACCACTTCATCTATTTGGTCACGGTACAGCACTACGCGACCATGAGGCGAGTGGGTAAGTTGACGAACGATCGATTTCCAGTCGTCATTGATGTCGATACCAGTAATCTCATTACGCGGCACCATGATGTCGTTCACGGTGACGTGCTCTAAATCCAGAATAGACACCAACATATCTTGGTGACGTTGAGGGATTAAGCTACCGGCTTCATTTACCACGGTTCTAAGCTCTTCGGAGCTCAAGTGGTCGGTTGCATCATGGCTGGCTTTAACGCCTAAGATACGAATGAAGCCGTTGGTAATGAAGTTCACTAAGATCACCAATGGTGATAGCACCTTCATCAGTATCATCAAAAGGATACTACTCGCGTAAGAGACACGTTCAGGAAATAGAGAAGCGATGGTCTTTGGGGTTACCTCGGCGAATACTAGGATCACGAGAGTCAGGGTACCAGTAGCGATAGCCACACCGATATCCCCGTAGATGCGCATACCAAGAATAGTAGCGATCGCAGATGCAAGAATGTTGACGAGATTGTTGCCGATGAGAATGAGGCCAATCAATCTGTCTGGGCGGTTCAGAAGTTTTTCTACGCGTTTGGCACCTTTATGACCCGTATTGGCCAAGTGCTTTAAACGGTAGCGGTTCAAGGACATCATGCCCGTTTCGGAACCAGAGAAATAACCAGAAATTACAATGAGACACGCGAGTAGCGCAAATAAGATACCCGTTGATATGTCGTCCAAAACTATTCTTTTCCTATTTGTGTATCTTGATTAATTTATGACCGAACATGGTCGAGATGTCAATTGAATCTAACGGACTCAATATTTTAAAGGCAAGGTGTGTGAGACCTTGCCTTTATTTTACAGACTAGTTCAGGATGATTTCCTGAACGAAGCGGCTACCGAAGTAGGCCAATGTGAGCATGCTGGCGCCGGCCAGTGCGAACCAAGTGACTTTCTGTCCACGCCAACCTTTTTGGTAGTGACCCCATAAAAGGATGGAGTAGATAACCCAAGCGATAAAAGACAATACCGCTTTGTGCGCCTTTCCTTGAGCAAACATATCTTGTACGAAGATAAGGCCAGTCAGCAAAGTACCCGTTAATAAACCATTACCAATCAGAATGATCTTGAAAAGCTGTCTCTCTACCATCATTAAAGGAGGTAGGTTAGGGTTTATCACTAAGGCTTTTTTCTTTTTAAGTTTGTGATCTAGCCATGCAAGTTGCAGGGCGTATAGCGCGCCGATAGTTAACGTTGCGTATGAGAATAGAGCCAAAGATATGTGCACGAGCAGTTTTGGGTCATTCTCTAGATGTTTGATGAAGGTGCTTGGAAGAAAAGTGGCAGCCATCAAGTTCAGCGCAGCGAAGCTATAGACGACGGGTAAGATAAACCACAGACGGGTTTTGAGCATTGCACCGCTCATTACCACAGATATGATTAAACTGATTAATGAAGCAACGTTCAAGATACTGAGGTTTTGGCCACTGGCATTAAAAATCAAATCGCCAAGCAACCAAGCATGGAAAGCTAGAGCAAGTAATGCGCTGATAAACACCGTTTTTACACGGATTCCTGTTTGGTGCACGAGACCTGGAATGATCGTGGAAATCGCCATTGTATAAAGAAAGGCTGCTGCGATCGCAATAAGACTGTCCATGGTATCCATTTTAATGATTACTAATTGGCGAATTATACCTCGCATCGCTCTTTGGGGCTATGGCGAACCTCATTCAATTCCAAGTGAATAATGTCTCACATCACAAGCACGGATGATTAACGCTCTACAACGGGTATGACTCTAATCCGCGCTAATGTATACTCACAGTAATAGTCGCAGTTTTGAGCGAAGAGAAAACTATGTTTGATAATTTAACGGATCGTCTATCCAAAACGCTGAAGAACATCAGCGGTAAAGGTCGTCTGACCGAAGACAACATTAAAGAGACGCTGCGTGAAGTACGTATGGCGCTACTTGAAGCCGACGTTGCACTGCCCGTTGTCCGCGATTTTGTTAAGCGCGTAAAAGAAGGCGCTGTGGGTGTTGAGGTTTCTAAATCTCTAACGCCTGGTCAAGAATTCATTAAGATCGTTCAAGCTGAACTTGAAGCGGTGATGGGTGAGTCTAACGAGGCTCTTAACCTAGCAGCGCAGCCGCCAGCCGTTATCTTAATGGCTGGTCTACAAGGTGCGGGTAAAACCACATCGGTAGGTAAGCTATCTAAGCTTCTAACTGAGCGTGACAAGAAGAAAGTCTTGGTTGTGTCTGCCGACGTTTACCGTCCAGCGGCAATCAAACAGCTTGAAACGTTAGCAAGCGATGTTGGCGTAGACTTCTTCCCATCTTCAGCTGATCAAAAACCTCTTGATATTGCAAACGCTGCAATCGACCACGCGAAGAAGAAATTCTACGACGTGCTACTTGTCGATACTGCGGGTCGTTTGGCTATCGATGAAGAGATGATGGGCGAGATCAAAGAGCTTCATACTGCAATTAAACCAGTAGAGACACTGTTCGTTGTTGATGCAATGACAGGTCAAGATGCTGCGAACACTGCAAAAGCCTTTGGTGATGCGCTACCACTAACCGGTGTTATCTTGACGAAAGTGGATGGTGATGCGCGTGGTGGTGCTGCTCTGTCTGTTCGTCATATCACAGGCAAGCCGATTAAATTCTTGGGTGTTGGTGAAAAGACTGACGCACTAGAACCGTTCCACCCAGATCGTGTAGCTTCTCGTATCTTAGGTATGGGCGACGTACTGTCTCTTATTGAAGACCTACAGAAAAACGTTGATACCGAGAAAGCAGAGAAACTGGCTAAGAAGTTCAAAGAGAAGAAAGGCTTTGACCTTGAAGACTTCCGTGAACAACTAGGTCAGATGCAAAACATGGGCGGCATGATGGGCATGATGGATAAGCTTCCAGGCATGTCTCAGCTACCAGATAACGTTAAAGATAAAGTTGATGACAAGATGTTCAAGCAAATGGAAGCGATCATCAACTCTATGACCATGAAAGAGCGTCAACGCCCTGACCTAATCAAAGGCTCTCGCAAAAAGCGTATTGCCGCTGGTTCTGGTACACAGGTACAAGATGTAAACCGTATGCTTAAGCAGTTCACCCAAATGCAGAAGATGATGAAGAAGATGCAGAAAGGTGGCATGAAAGGCATGATGCGCAACATGCAAGGCATGATGGGCGGCGGTGGAGGTATGGGCGGAATGGGTGGTGGCTTTAACCCGTTTGGTCGATAATCTACAAATGTAAGCTTTAGCTACGTTACTTTTCATAGTGTTAGCCGTGTCACAGAAAGTGTACGGCAGCTATGTTGGTGAAAAAATAGCTAAAGCCCTTGCATTGCACCGGAATAAGAGTAAAATTCCGGGGCTTTAATTTGGCACGAGACCCCAAGCTATTTACTTATACTTGGGGTTAATTATTTTATTAAGAAAGCAAAGAGGACGACATGGTAACCATTCGTTTGGCACGTCACGGTGCAAAGAAGCGCCCATTTTATCAAATCGTAGTTGCGGATAGCCGTAACGCTGCAACTGGCCGTTTCATCGAGAAAGTAGGTTTCTTTAACCCTACAGCTCAAGGTCAAGAAGAAGGTCTACGTCTAGACCTAGATCGTGTTAACCACTGGGTTGGTCAAGGCGCATCTCTATCTGATCGTGTAGCTAAGCTAGTTAAAGACGCTCAAAAAGCGGCTTAATTCTTTTTTAAAGAGAAATAGCTTATGTCGATGAAGGGTAAAGAAACTATGAGCGAGCAAAACAATAGAATTGTCATGGGTAAACTTGGGTCTACCTATGGTATTCGTGGCTGGCTCAAAGTGTTCTCCTACACAGACAATGCTGAAAGCATATTTGATTACAGCCCTTGGTATTTAAACCTAAAGGGTAAGTGGGTTGAGTACAAAGTTGAGAGCTGGAAACGTCATGGCCAAGGTTATGTATGTAAGCTAGCGGGATTAGATGTTCGTGAAGACGCGCAACTGATGACTAACTTTGAAATTGCTATTGACCCTGCTTCGTTACCTGAATTGTCAGAAGATGAATTCTACTGGCGCGAATTGTTCGGTATGCAAGTTTTTACCACTAAAGGTTACGACCTTGGTGAGGTCACTGACCTATTAGAAACTGGCTCGAACGATGTTCTAGTAATCAAAGCAAATCTTAAAGATGCTTTTGGCCAAAAGGAACGGTTAGTACCGTACCTTGAAGAGCAAGTGATCAAGAAAGTTGATCGCGAAGCTCGCCGGATCGAAGTTGACTGGGATCCTGGATTCTAACTCCAAATTACAGAGCGAGAGAACACATGTGGGTTGGCATTATTAGCCTTTTTCCTGAAATGTTCCGTTCTGTTACTGATTTTGGAGTAACAGGTCAAGCGGTTAAAAAAGGTCTTTTATCTATTGAGACATGGAATCCTCGTGATTTCACTCATGATAAACATCGCACTGTTGATGACAGACCTTACGGTGGTGGTCCTGGCATGTTAATGATGGTTCAGCCTTTGCGCGACGCTATCACAACGGCCAAGCAAGCAGCACCGGGAAAGACGAAAGTTATCTATCTTTCACCTCAAGGTCGTAAACTCGACCAGAAAGGTGTTGAAGAGCTGGCAACAAACGAGAATTTACTTCTTATTTGTGGTCGCTACGAAGGGGTAGATGAGCGCATCATTGAATCTGAAGTTGACGAAGAATGGTCGATTGGAGATTTTGTGATGACGGGTGGCGAACTGCCAGCCATGACGCTGATTGATTCAGTATCTCGGTTTGTTCCGGGTGTACTTGGAGATTTCGCTTCAGCAGAAGAAGATTCTTTTGCAAATGGTTTGCTAGATTGTCCCCATTATACGCGCCCTGAGGTGCTAGACGATAAAGATGTACCATCGGTACTCAAGTCTGGAAACCATAAGGACATTCGTCGCTGGCGATTAAAACAATCGTTGGGCCGAACTTGGCTAAGAAGACCAGAACTCCTGGAAAACCTAGCTCTGACTGACGAACAGGAACAATTACTGGCTGAATTCATTAAAGAGCAACGCTCTTAACGAAAAGCAAGCAGTAACCTATTAAATTTAGTATCAGTTTATTCTAGGAATTTATACAAATGAGCAACATCATCAAGGCTCTTGAAGAAGAGCAACTAAAATCAGACCTTCCTAAATTCGCACCAGGTGACACTGTTGTAGTTCAGGTTAAGGTAAAAGAAGGTGACCGTGAGCGTCTACAGGCTTTCGAAGGCGTTGTAATCGCTATTCGTAACCGTGGTCTACACTCTGCATTCACAGTTCGTAAGATCTCGAACGGTGAAGGCGTAGAGCGTGCGTTCCAAACTCACTCTCCAATGGTTGATAGCATCGAAGTTAAACGCCGTGGTGCAGTACGTCGTGCCAAGTTGTACTACCTACGTGAGCGTTCTGGTAAGTCAGCTCGTATTAAAGAGAAGCTTACTAAGAAGTAATTCTTTTTGCATTCTATCGATAAAAGCGGAGCCATTTGGCTCCGCTTTTTTGTGTCTGTTATTTGGAGTTTCGCAGGTAAGAGATCCCCAATTAGCTCATTCCTCGCTCTGGAGGATGACGGAACAAACCGAAACTCATATTTAACCGTCATTCCCTAGACTGACGAAGGAAGGAGTAGGGAATCTCTACTAACGCCGTGTTATAGGCAATAAAAAAGGATTGACGTTAAACGCCAACCCTTCAAAATCTACTCGCTACTCGCTACTCGCTACTCGCTACTCGCTACTCGCTACTCGCTTAGTACGGATCTTCCGACCAACCATCGCTATCTGACATATCTGGTGCGCCAGCGATGCTGTTCTCTTCGTCTGCCCATTCACCGAAATCAATCATCTGACATTGCTTGCTGCAAAACGGGCGGTGCGGGCTTTGTTCGCCCCATTCAACGTCAGCATTACATTGAGGGCATTTAACGATGGTGATTTTCTTCGACATAGTGATTCTTAATTTGAAGGTGTAATAATAGTGAGTTTAGGCTCGAGTGAGGGCTCAAGCCAAACTATAAAAGGAAATTAATTAGGTGCAGATTGCCAATTCAAATTCGATGTCTTGAGTGCAGGCTTGCCCAGTTTCAAAGCTCATGAACTTAACAGCAAAGCGGTTCTTGTGACCGGAGATCATCGGGTATGCACCGTATTGCATCGGAATAGAAAGACGAAGGATATTCGCTTCATCGGCATCGCTCTGGAAGAAGCCAGCACGAGCGATTTTCTCTTTGAAGTGACCCGTCTCTCTGGTGAGCTTCAACCACAGTGTTAGCGCTTCATACAGAGGCTGTAAGCTGTCCATCCAAGCTTTAGCATCTCGCATTCTCTTATCAAGAGGAAGGTGCAGCCAATAATGCAGTGCCGGTAAATCAAAGCAGCATGAGCCACCTGGAAGATTAAAGCGCTGGCGAATCGCACTCAGGAAGCGGTCTTCTTTAAGTGATTGGCCAAAACGTTCTGCCTGCATCAGATCACGATAGATGTTACCAATGTCATTAAGTAGTGATGTCAGCATCTCTTGATCGACACCTTCAACATCCAACCAGCTTTTGTAGGTTACACGTTGCTTCTCAATATCTTTTGCGAGTTCGCTCTTGAGTTGGATCTGTTCGAAGATTTCAATCAGATCAAAGATGGAACGGAAAAAGAGTTGATACTGTTGAGCATCGGAAAATGTAGAAGACAAGTGTAGCTGCCTCAAGAGCGACTCAACTCTTAAGTAGATTCTTGTTTTCTCATTTAGAGGATGTTCAAATTTATGGGTGATCATCAAGCAAACCTTCATTCAACATAGTTCTATTCTGACCCATCTACTGTACTGATTGCCAGATACTTTTGATGTAAATCTGTGATTTGAGGCAAAAGTTCTTGGTTTTTAGTATGGTTTTTAATCACGTCATCTGCAACCGCTAAGCGCTGTTCTCTTGAAGCTTGTGATTTTAAAATTGCGGCAACCTGTTCCTTCGAAACATTGTCACGACTCATTGTGCGTTCTATTTGCACTTCTGTAGGCACATCAACGATTAAAACGCGATCGGCCATGCCTTGCATTTGGTTTTCCACCAATAGCGGTGCAACTAATAAACCATACGGGGATGTGATTTTAGACAGGTCACTGTCAATTTTGTCACGGATCATGGGATGAAGAAGATCATTGAGCCACTGCTTTTCTTTAGGATCTGAGAAGATCAGCTCACGCAGCCTACTTCGGTTGAGTGTTCCATCGTCAAGCAAGATAGACTCACCAAAGTGTTCTGTAATCTGTTTTAAGCCGACACTGCCCAGCGCAACCACTTCACGTGCCACGATATCAGCATCAACAATATCTATATTAAAATGCTCATTGAACAGGTTAGCGACCGTAGTTTTGCCACTGGCGATACCACCGCTTAATCCGATAATGATTGCCATGGTTAAATTCCTAGTACAGAAGTGAAATACCAACCCATGATGTCGTTACCCCACATCAAGCTTACCCAACCCGCAATCGCAAGGTAGGGCCCAAATGGAAAGGCTTTATCGATGCCTTGCTGTTTCAGGCGAAGTTGAATTAAACCAAACACAAGGCCTACCAGCGATGACAAAAGAATGATCATTGGTAGGTGTTGCCAGCCAAGCCATGCACCAAGCGCAGCCAGAAGTTTGAAATCGCCGTAACCCATCCCTTCTTTGCCTGTTAGTAGCTTGAACAGCCAATAAACGGACCACAAGGCTAGGTAGCCAGCCATTGCACCAATCACTGAATCTTGAAGCGATACTGGACTGACGTTAAACAGAGCTAAAGCGATACCAGACCAAACTAAAGGTAAGGTGATTTGATCAGGGAGCAGCATGGTATCGAGATCGATAAAGGTTGCGGTAATCAATGCAAACGTGAAAAAGATCAGAGCGATGGCGTAATAACTGAAACCAAAATGACTAGCGACTGCGGTACAAAGTATCGCAGTAAGCAGTTCGACCAATGGGTAACGAGCGCTGATTGGGTTAGCACAGCTATGGCACTTGCCCTTTAAGAACAACCAACTTAATACTGGAATATTGTCGATGATTCTTAATTGGGTTTTACATTTCGGGCAGGTAGAACGAGGGATACTGAGATTGAACTTTCCCTCTGGTGCTGGAATTTTGTATTGAGAGAAATACTCCGAGCACTCTTGTTGCCACTCTCGTTCCATCATTATCGGTAAACGGTGTATGACTACGTTGAGGAAGCTGCCGATAAGAAGGCTAAAAATGAAAGCTAATACGGGGAATAGCCAAGGATAGTAGTGAAATACTTCCATAGTGTCCTTTACCACTTAATCAAGGTGAGCAGAGGTTGGCTGCTCATGGGTGTTTAGTTGCTTTTAACTATCCTAACACACTCATAAGATTAAAGATCGGTAAGTACATCGCGACAACAAGTCCGCCAACTACGGTGCCTAAAAATACGATGATCAGTGGCTCTAGAATTTTACCTAGGTTATCGACGGTGTTGTCTACTTCGAACTCGTAAATGGAAGCGACTTTATTGAGCATATCATCAAGATTCCCTGACTCTTCACCTATCATCACCATCTGTAAAACCATCTCTGGGAAGGCATTGGTATTGCGCATTGCAATGTACATCGGCATGCCTGCGGCAGTTTCACGGTGAACCTCGATGATGGCCGATTCATAATGCAGGTTGCCTGCGGTTTTAGCTGTGGTTTTAAGGCTGGTTAAGATGGGAATCCCAGAACTGAAACTGGTTGAAAGTGTTCGGCTGAACTTTGCAATCGATGCTTTGGTGATGACAGCACCCAAGATAGGAAAGCGTAAGCCAAGGCGACTGGTTGAAAGTCGAATCGAGTAGGATCGCTGACGCAGCTGCTGAAAAGACAGAATTAGTAAACCAATACCGATGGCACTATAGAAACTATAAGCCTGCATCCAATGGGAAAGATAAAGAACTTGCTGGGTGAACCAAGGTAAGTCTGCTCCGAAACCAGAAAACATCGATTCAAATTCAGGGATGACCATGGTCAGCATTAAGTAGGAAACGGTAAGGGCGACCGCAACAACCATTGCAGGATAGATGAGCGCTTTTATAACCTTGGATTTTAGTTGCTCACTCTTTTCACGATAGGTCGCCAAGCGTTCAAATACTTGTGCAAGGTTGCCGGAGAGTTCGCCTGTCGCGACCAAGTCGGTATAGAGGTCATCAAAGTGGCGGCTTGCAGTTCGCATTGCTTTTGAGATTGGCGTGCCAGCTTCTACACCTTTGCAGATGTGCGATAAAATCGATTTCATTTCTGCTTTGCGGTGATTGTCTGACACCAGCTTGATGGCTTGCACGATCGGCACACCAGTCGCCAACATGGTAGCCAGTTGGCGAGTCAAAATAGTGATGTCTTTGGCTTTGACTCGATGGGTTAAACGAGTGATTGCTGAGATGCTTTTCTTTTTGATTTTCTTAATCTGAATGTGCTGCTCTTTGAGCTTCTCTCGTACTTCTAATTCGGTGAGCGCTAAGCTCTGCCCAGACACTTTCTTGCCAGAACTATTGATTCCCTTCCAATGGTAGTTTTTTAGTTGTGATTGTTTGCTTTTACTACTCATTTTCGCTCCGTGAATTATAGGTATAGAACACGTTGTAGCTCTTGATAGCTGGTGGTGCCTTCAAGCAGTTTATCTAGCCCTGACTCTTGTAAAGTTCTCATGCCTTCTCGACGTGCCAAGTTTTCAATGGCTAACGCGTTCGGTTTGTCGATCAGGCTATTTTTCAGTTGGTCGCTAAACGGCATGACTTCATAGATACCGACTCGCCCCGAGTATCCCTGATTACACTCATTACATCCTTGTGAGCTGGCTTTGTAGATGATTTGGCTATTGGGAATAGAGTGGCGTAGAAATATATCAGGTGAGTCATCAGCGGCTTTACAGTGGTCGCACAATCGTCTTGCCAGTCGTTGGGCGATAATCAGGCTTAATGATGAAGCGAGGTTAAAAGGTTCTATTCCCATATGAGAGAGGCGAGTCACGGTTTCTGCTGCCGAATTGGTGTGCAGTGTCGAAAGCACTAAGTGGCCTGTTTGCGAGGCTTTGATCGCGATCTCTGCGGTTTCCAAATCACGGATCTCTCCGACCATAACCACATCAGGATCTTGTCGTAAAAATGATCTCAACGCTTCAGCGAAACCAAAGCCGATCTTAGGTGACACTTGTACCTGATTGATACCACACAGGTTAATCTCCACTGGATCTTCGGCTGTTGAGATGTTGCGTTCAGTGGTGTTGAGCACTCGAAGGCCAGTATAAAGAGAAACCGTTTTGCCGCTGCCCGTTGGCCCAGTCATTAAGATCATTCCTTGCGGGCGTTTTAGGGCATTTAGGTAGAGTGCTTTTTGATCCTCGCTGTAACCGAGTTTATCGATATCGAGATTGGCAGCGCTGCTGTCTAGAAGACGAAGAACGATCTTTTCTCCCCATAATGTTGGCAGCGTCGATACACGCATATCAATCGCCAGTTCGTCGTTTAAACGTAATTTAATACGACCATCTTGAGGTAAGCGACGCTCGGCGATATCGAGTTTAGCGAGGATCTTCAAGCGAGCTGATAAACGGCGACTTAAATGAGAGGCGGGCTGTTGAATTTCGACAAGGATGCCATCGCAACGTAGACGTACGCGGTAGTTTTCTTCATAAGGTTCGAAGTGGATATCCGATGCGCCTTTACGTGCTGCATCGACTAAAATTTGATTGATAAAGCGACTGACAGGGGAGTCATCTTGGCTAAGGTCTTCAATCGAAGTTATCTCGTCATCAGATATCTCAACAAGGTTAGCGAGCTCATCTTGGGTGATCTCTTTACGTTTCGAATCTTGCCCGGAAATAGAACGGCCATACAGCTTTCGTATTGCACTTTCTAATTCAGAGTAATTAGCGACAACCAATTCAATCTGTAATCCGGTCGCGAATCGAAAGTCATCTTCAGCTTGTAAGTCGGTCGGGTCGGCCGAGGCAAGTGTGAGAGTTGAACTAGAAACTGAGATTGGTATCGCCCGATACTTGGTTATCAGCTCACGAAGCCCTAATTGTTCACACAAAGGCTCATAGTCCGTATTGGCAAGTTGCACCAGCGGCAAACCGAAGATGGCCTGAATGTTATGTGCGAGATTCTCGCTGGTGAAGATGTCTAGAACGAGCAAAGCTTCAGGCGTAGAAGCACCTGAAGCATGTATGTGTTCCGCAACGGCTTGCTCCTGAGTCAGGCTAAGTAAATCAGCCTGACGTAGAACCGTGGGGAGATTGGTTAGCATTAAATATTATAACTTGCAGTGCTTTGGTAGTAGCTCATCCTTGACCCCATCTGTTGCAACGCTATCACATTCCCATGCACCATCTCCTGTACGACTCAACACGAAAATTTTGTCATGTAAAATAGTACTCACTCCAGAGCTTGCAAATGTAAATACGATAGTACCGACGCCGGCTGAAGTGTCAGGATCAAATGTAATAGCCCCTACAGGAATGCTTGATGGAACGCCTAGTTCGTCAGTCAGGCTATTAGCAGGAAAGGCTCCATTTTCTGCTGCATAGGCCTCTACATTAGTTTTAATACCCGTCATCGTAGCCAAGGCCGATGCTACTTCTGCTTTAGCTACATACTTTTGATATTGTGGTATTGCAATTGCAGACAAGACACCAATTACGACTACCACGATCATCAATTCAATTAACGAAAAGCCTTTCTGAGTTGTTCTTCTGTTTTTGTTATTCATTGTTCTATTCCATTGTTTAGTTTGTTTCAGTGCAGGCACTGGTTGATGGAAAGAATAGAAGTTGAGATGGGGGAGTGGAATGGTGTTCAGGTGTGGTCGCGAGTGGTTTTGTATTTATTGGTGTAGTGTTTCATATAGCAGGCAAAATTATGCGATCAGCTTAAATAACTGCTTGAAATACTGATAATTCAGGCAATAAAAAAGGTTCATCGCGG
>NZ_JBFRKQ010000002.1:0-75129 GCF_041469505.1 Vibrio sp. 10N.286.49.E11 | reverse complement strand
CACCACGAGTACGAGCTAATCGGCCGTGCAACACGCACTGTATTGGATGAGTACTTCGCTGAGTTTCAAGACGCATAAGTTCAAGTCTGGCTTAGAATCAAATACATGATTTAAAGCCGATGACGTCCAACTCATTAAGAATAAGCCTCGGCGATGTCGAGGCTATTCCGACCAAATAAGCACAGTGGTTAGATCGATAAAACTTCCTATCTTGATGTTCCGTTGTGTTTATTTAGTCGTCTTATCCAAGTATTCAAATCCATTTCAAACTGAAAGAGCGACGCATGAAAAGCATTATTTCTATTCAATCTCACGTGGTTTACGGGCATGCAGGAAACAGTTCTGCGGTTTTTCCAATCCAAAGAATGGGACTCGATGTGTGGCCAATCCACACTGTTCAGTTCTCTAATCACACTCAATATCAACAAGGTTGGACCGGGCAAACATTCGGCTCAGATGATATTCGAAACTTGATTCGAGGCTTAGACAACATCAACGTACTGAAAGACTGTGGTGCGATCCTATCGGGTTATCAGGGAAGCGCAGACCAATGTAAAGCGGTTGCCGAGTCGGTTAATTTAGTTAAAGAAAAGAACCACAGTGCACTCTATGTTTGTGACCCTGTAATGGGTGACCCAGATAAAGGTTGTATCGTTGAGGATGGCGTTAGAACCGCCATTACTAAACACTTGCTTCCTATAGCCGATGTTATAGTGCCAAACCAATTTGAACTAAGTGAATTGACCGGCATTAAAATCCTCTCCCTTTATGACGCGGTTACAGCATGTAAGAAAGCATTGGAGCTTGGTCCAAAGATGGTGCTCGTGAAGCATCTTCACTCATTACCCGATGACGCGTTCAGTATGATTTTAGCAACGAAAAAGGCATGTTATTTAGCCCAACGACCGAACATTGAATTTGCTCAACAACCGGTTGGTGTCGGTGACCTTATCTCTGGCCTGTTTACCGCAGGGTTAATAAAGAGAATGTCTCCCGTAGCTGCATTCCGACATGCAAATAACGCGGTCTATGGTGTGTTGGAGCTAACTAAAAGCTATGGCACTTGGGAGCTACAAACAATCAATGCACAATATGAATTTGTAGAGCCTACCCACGATTTCAACGTGGTCAAAATCGGGTAGAGCGTTTAACTCCGATAGTGGTGGAGGGTGTACCTATTCGATGGGTCGCATCCTACAAACGAGATTACGAGCTAAGACTAAACCTAGCTATATTACTCCCAGAAAGAGACGGACTTCACTTTATCCCTATTTATTAACTTCTCTGTTTATAGCTGTTCTTTTGATTAAACAGAGTCTCTGAATCATTTTAGAAAATATTAAATGAGCCTAATTATGAACCGTCTAATTTCCTCGGGTTTTACCGTTGCTTTGTCATTACTTGTAGTGGCATGTAGCTCACCCCACACGTTGGATGTACGCGTACACAAAGACAATTACAAAGAAGTGGTTGTAGAAGAAGCGATATCAGTAAAAGAGCCATTGCGTATGTGGGCGAGTGAGAACCCAGACTTCTTATACTCTCCAATCGATCAAACAACGCCAATTAAAGTGTCAGGTGAGCAACTAAATATCTTAGCTTTGTCAGGAGGCGGCGCGAACGGAGCCTTTGGAGCCGGTATTTTGATAGGGCTGGAAGAATCTGGCCAATTGAAAGACTACTCAATAGTTACTGGCATCAGTGCAGGAGCGCTAATGGCACCATTTGTATTCATCGGCGGAGATGCATTTCCGAAGATGAAGGAGGTGATGTTAAACATCAATGACAAATCAGTGCTCGGCAAAAAGAACTTTTTAAACACCGTGTTTAAAGATGCTTTTACTGACGGTAAAAACTTGAATCAATTTATCGCTCAGGCGTTCCCTGAACCGATGATCGAGCAAATTGCTGCGCGACACCGCAACGGTAAGCGTTTGTTTATTGGTAGCACACACTTTGATTCTGGAGAGCTTGTCATTTGGAATGTGGGCGCAATTGCAAATAGTGACATGCCAGATAAGTCTGAACTTATATATAAGGTTTTAGCAGCAAGTGCTTCTATTCCTGGAGTCTTCCCACCGCAGTTTATCAATGTGAAGTACGAAGGTAAAAGTTATGAAGAACTTCACGTCGATGGTGGTTTAGCCGCTCAAGTATTTTTCAATCCATCTAACTTCGACTATCAGCAGATCTCAGATGCTCTTGGGTTAGAAAAACCACCACAGCTCGATGTTATTCGAAATGGAGCACTGAAAGCGCCGTACCACTCGCTGAGAGATAAGGGTCTAGATTTAGTAGCAAAGAGCGTATCAAGCCTGACTCTTGCTCAAACACGTGGTGATTTATATCGAATGAAATACATCTGTGAAATCAACAACATTGATATGCAATTTACTTACATCGAGCACGACTTTGGTTACGCCAAACGAACCAAAGACATGTTTGATGAACACTATTTATTAACCATATACGAATATGGTTATCACAAAGCAACTCAGGGCAAACCTTGGGTAACAGAATTACCTTAATTTAGGGATATCGTAAAATGAATAAAACAGTTTTAGCGCTACTTATCATGGCAACGTCTAGCGCTGCCATGGCACAAAATGTGACCTCAATGGAACAGCAAAAAGTCGATAACGACATGCTACAACTGGCCGACGTTCAACAAGAAGCGGCGTTGTTCATGGTTGAAGAAAATTCAGACTACGTGGAGATTGACTACATTGGTCAGTGGGTTGACGTGAACAATTACGTCACACACAAAGAAGCTAAAGAACGCCAGCTTCAAAAGACCACCAAGAAATACATTTACTCGCAAACAGGTGAAACTCTAGAATCCATCGAGCAGCGAATTGCTGAGCATATTCAAGTGGACCAACCTAGATATTTCAGTGTCGATGTTTACCGTAATTACCACGGTGATTCTGGGGACTTTAACTATCTAGCTCGAGTTATCGAATACATTTAAGTTATTCGTTTGACATCAACGATAAAACCTACTAGCTTACGTAGGTTTTTTTGTTTCAAATTGAAGAATTATTTTCACTAATATTATTCTGACAAAGTAGATATTTCGCCAACCTGTGATAATTTAAATACATAACGATTAAAAGTAAGCACAACAAAATGAATTTCAGCATTGAACAACTTCTCGCGTTCGTTACCGTTTATGACCAACTCTCTTTCAGCAAAGCCGCCGTTAAACTCAATAAACACAGAACGACAATCGGGCAGGTTATTACTAACCTTGAAGACCAACTCGCGGTAAGCCTATTTGAAAGGGTTGGGCGCTCTGTAAAGCCGACAGAAGACGGGCATCTTCTTTACCATTACGCTAAACAAACCATTGAACAAGCTCGTACCTTCGATAAGGTAGCATTGAGCCTCTCTTATGGCGGGTTGGAAAACATCACCTTTGCTTATTCTGGTGTGATACCTCATCAAATGCTTTTGGATATTCGAAAGAAACTGCGTCGTGATTTCCCGATGATGCGAGTGAACTTTTTAATCCGAAACAAAAAGGATATTAAGAAGGGCCTTCAAAGTGGCGAGTACCACTTTGGATTAGTCAATGTGCATGACAGCCGGGGTATACACAGCTTTGATGCGACTTTTCTAGGTCACATTGAGTTTTCCCCATTCGTTCAAAAAAATGGTGAGTTCTCATCTTTGGCGCAAGAGGATGTACTTTTAGCGTTAAGAAATTCAAAGCAGTTTATCTTGAGATCGTTTATTGAAGAGGGAATGTCAGAAAAAGTAACCATCAGCTCCGATAACGAAGAAGTCGATCAATTGACGTTAGTTATTAAAATGGTTGAAGCCGGTTTAGGGTGGGCACTGTTACCAAAAACGTTTGCTCATTCTGAATTTTCCCATTACGACATTGAACCTATACAGTCGTCTGAAATGCACCAAGGATTCAAATTCGGTTTTGCGCTTTGGTGCAATCATTCTAAGCAAGTGAAGGATGTAAAATTATCGGTTTTATCTGTTATACAAGAACATGTTGATCGAGTATTGAGTCAATATTAGCAAAGGAAGAATGTAGGTAACTTATTAATAGAGGCTCATTTATATGAGCCTTTTGCGTTTCTGTCATCTCGAAAGCTCTTTAATTTTGTAGGGCGACATCCTCTATATAGGAGTAGGGCAACACCATTATTTGGCCTATTCTATGCCCGTCGATTAAGGACCCCCTTTATTGGCAATAAGTGTTTAATTTCTATGTTTATTGCAAGGAAGCAAACTTTCGGCCGGGTTTCGTCACCCGGTCTTTTTTATGAGGCAAATTTTATGACTCGCTGCGGCGGCATTGTTCTTCTTTCCTGCTTTTTATTTACAACATCTTCTTTCGCATCGTTTTATGATCCTGTTGATGGTCAATTTGATATGGGGCATCACCTTGCGGAAAACGCATATGGCTTTTTGCCTATCCCAATTTTGATTACCGAGCCTGCGGTGGGGTACGGCGGCGGTGTGGCTGGTTTGTTTTTACATGAGACGGATGAGGAAAAGCGACAAAGAAAGCAAGCTGCTCTTTCTGCCATAGATGGTGGTGCGCAGTTAGTACCCTCAGCAATGTCAGTAGTGGGCGCAGTAGGGACAGAGAACGAAACTTGGTTTGTATTTGGTGGCCATAGACGATCTTGGATGAATGATTCCATTCGTTACACAGGAGGCGGCGGCTTTGGTGTTGCGAATTTGGATTTGTACACATCAATCAACTGGGGCCCCATAGATCATGACCTTAGAATAGGCACGTCAACTTCGGTAGCCGTACTTTCACAAAAGGTGCAGTTCCGGATTGGGCATACGCCTTGGATGTTGGGAATAAAGCAGTTATTAGCTAAGTCTGAGATTGAATTTGATAACATGGTTTTAGACCGAATTTTGGGTAACGAATCGGTTACTTCTGGTTTAGGGTTGGAGGCTGAATATGACACAAGAGATAATTTATTTTATCCAACCAAAGGTTACAAATTGTCTGCAGATTACATGGTGTACGACGATGCGATTGGCAGTGATTACAATTACCGAAATTTGAACATAGATGGCGAAGCCTATATCCCAATTGCCAATAAATGGACGTTAGGCTTGGCTGCAAATTATCAAAGCTTCGAACAGCAAGACCTGTTTGTATCACCCACAGCGAAACCGTACGTGTCGTTACGCGGGGTGTCATCTTATCGGTACCAAGGAGATGAGATTGAAACAATTCAAGGCCAATTGACGTATAGCATCACTCATCGTTGGAAGGTGTCTGGGTTTTACGGTTCAGGGGTTGCAAAGCAAGATAACGGCATAAGCCACGACAGTACCGTCAATGCCGGAGGTGTCGGCTTTCGATACCAAATCGCGAGACGTTACGGTTTGCACCTTGGGATGGATTATGCGCAAAGCCATGAAGAACGCGCTATCTACTTTAACGTAGGCAGTGGTTTCTAGAACAACGGAATAGGTTAAATTTTTCCAAGAAAAAAGGCGCTAATTAGCGCCTTTTCGTTTTCTATCACTTTCTTACAGTAAGATTACTTCTTACGGCAGAACTCAGCGATTACGTACATTGATTGACCGCCGTTTGTTTTACCAGAAACAAGCTTAGGATCGTCACCAACGCTGATACCACGAATAACAGTACCTTGCTTAATCACTTGGTTAGTACCTTTGATTGGCAGGTCTTTGATTACTGTTACGTCGTCACCTTTCTTAAGTTCAACGCCATTCACATCAAGAGGCTTGTCATCAGCAGACATGCCGATTTGTGCCCAAACTGATGTTTCTTCTTCAAGGTACATCATGTCTAGCGCGTCCTGAGCCCAGCTTTCTGTGTTCAGACGAGTAAGTTGACGCCATGCCGTTACTTGAACTGGCGCTTCCTGGCTCCACATGCTGTCAGTCAGACAACGCCAGTGGTTGATATCTTTAGGATCGTCAATCTCACCAAGACATTTGTCACATACCATGATGCCGTGATCCACTGTTACGTGGCTGTGTGGCGGCACTGCGTATGCAGTAAGAGAAGAATCAGAACCACATAGTTCACATTTAGATTGGCAGCGTTCTAGCATAGTAGCTTCAGAAGACATAATGGACTCACAATTATTAGGTATTAAATTACGGGGCTATTATCCACTTTATTTACAATAAAGAAAGAGGTCGTACGGTATTCTGTCTTGATTAATTTTAGCTGAGATCAACCATTTGTGTTTTAAAGTTTTATGCAAACGGTTAACTAGGGAAATTGTTCGAACGGCAGATACAAAAATGCCAGCGGTTAGGCTGGCATTTGGTTTAGTGAATAAGCTAAAGTCTTAGTTATTCCAATAAAGCATCCGGTGCTGCTGCATCAAGGCTATCCGATTCTAAGAAATCAGCTACTTGAGCTCTCATTGATAGGGTATGAGTGGCATCAGAAAGGTCTGCTTGCGGTCCGATGATCGTAGAGTGCTTAGCCGTTTCGTTATACTGAACAAACACTCGGTTTCCAGTTGAAGTGCTAGCTTTTGTAGAGTCATCCAACCCTAAAGTTGAATCTAATCCTTCAGAACCAACAAACGAAGCCGTGTAAGACAATGGTTTATCGTTATCATCATTACCATTGTTTGGTACAGTTTCGTCGTTTTGCGACTGGATCAACAACGTTGGATAGCTAGAACTAAATGATGACAGGTCCTCAGTGTTTGCTAGTGAATGTGGATCGACCGTGTCAATAAGGGTTTGAGCGGCGACTTTAAATGCAACTAATTCAGTTTCAATTGCTGCGGCGCTGGTTGGGTTTCCAGTAGCAAAAGCGGTATAGCAATCGCCATCTTCAATGTCGTCCGTAGTACAAGCTGAAGCCACTGAATCCCGATACGTTGCATTTAACTGTTTAGCCAGATTGTGTTTGATTTCAGGACCAAACGTTTCAGAAGCAAACAATAATTCGGCTATGTGACCACCTGAATTAGCATATACCGCCGAGCTAAATTTATGTGTGCCAGCAATTTCTGATGTCGCAACAGAAGTAAATCCGGTAATGCCACCCAATGAGTGGCCCATAAACTTAACGGTTGTGTCTTTTACATCAACTCCGGCTAATGGTGTACCAGTAAAGTCATTACCCACTTTTTCAAGTGCCATACGAAGACCTATTACATCAAGCGCACTTTGACGAATATTGTCACGGGCAACAGGCAAAGCACTTAAATTCAAGTAGTACAGAGCATTATCGTTAGTTGAAATAGCACCTCCGGCAAGTGAACGAGACCCATGAATAGGGTGGTCAATTGCAATGACAGCAAGACCTTCAGCCGTTAAATTAGCCGCGAATGCATACGCGTTTTCTTTTACAGAGGTAATACCGTGCTGATAAATGACTACACCTGAAGGCGTGCCAGTTGTGGGTGTAAACAAAAGCACATCAACAGCTTCGAGTGATTTAATTTGTGGTATTGGTGAATATTGAGTGACAAGACGTTCACTATCTAGAGCTGTTCCACTTGCGTCCTTTGTGAGTGTTTTTCCCATTAAAGTCGTGACATCAGCTGCGCTAAGGTTTGTTGGGTCTAATCCTAATTTAACCAACTCTCCACCAACGAAAGAACTTGTAGAGCTATCCGTTAGTGCGCTTTTGATAACCGCTAAACTGTCCAATGCTGATGCAAATGGCGTTGTAGAGAACTTAGTTGGATCGGTTTCCAAGAAATATGGGAGTTGAACAGTACCTTTAGTCACGTTTACCGACGTAGTGCTGATACCAGCGTTAGAGTAAAGGAGATTTATGCCTCCAATCAAAGTGGCATTTTCTGTTGCATCGTCATCGGCAAGATATTTTTTAAAGTCAGCATCTGCAGCGATTGCTGTGGCAAACGGAACTGTTGATGAAGAATCTAGGCTAAGATTATAAGCGTTTGACAGATCGACACTATTTGGGTTTGCACTGCCATTCCAATAAGTCGAAAGTGGGGCTCCAGCATCAATCATTCCACCAATCAACGATGCTGTAGAGGCGAGAACATCACCAACAGAAGTTGTAGTAAACCAAGCTGAATACACAATCTTTTCCGCATCAACACCAACAGCCGCAGCTATAGCTTCTTGACCTTTAATTAAAGTTTGCGCACTAGCTAAGTCACCGGTTGAATAAGTTTTAGTGGCTGTTTTGAGAGCCGCATAGCTTTGCGATGTACCTACTGGGTTACCATTTACATCTGTAACATCATCAGTAACAACAAGCAAATATTCAGACTTCTCATCAAAAGGAGTATTAGGTGTAATTGCTAGGTTTGAGCCTACTTTGTAAACTGTGTATTCAGAGCTAGCAACAGGTGTTGGTACTTGAGCCGCTGTGGATGTGTCTGTTAGCTTTTTAGAAAGCTTCAACAATGTCACTCCGGAAGTAACAACTCCAGGAGTATCACCAAAACCGTCGCCTTCAAACTCGATGTAAATTGGCATGCTGGTCGAAAAACCATCGGCATAATTTAATGCTGCTTTTGGGTTAGAAATGCTATCGTCGCCACCTGTTGGGATCGCTAACGTGCCATCTGTAGAGTCAAATAATAGGTTATTGCTTAAAGGAACTGATGCATTACTACCTTGCAAGAGCATTTTTTGAGTTGTCGCTCTTGCCAAAGACGTTTCTAGATAGGCTTCAAGTTGTTGGTTACTTGTTACCGAACTTTCGGTGTTGTCGCCACAACCTGCTAGCAGGATCGCTGAACATAGTAGAGAGATCTTAAAGTTACGTTTCATGATACGATCCTGATTTAGTTAAAAGTGTAGTTAAGCTGAACTGAAGAAAGGTAAGCGGTACCTTCTGCTTCGAAAGTCCTTTCTTGCTGAGCGCCATTTGTCTCAGTGAACTCACCGTCATCACTTACAACAAGTGCGAATCCTGCATCGACAGTCATATTTTCGCTCCAAACATAAGTGAAGCCAGCGCTATACCACATACGATCACTATCAGGAATGCTTAAAGTTGCTTCACCAGCTTGTTCGTCATAAGCGTAACCAGCTCTTAATGTCCACTTACTGTTTAGTTGGTACGTTGCGCCTAGTGAATATCGATTGTTGTCTTCATATTTTTCAGGTTTGTAGAAGCACTGACCTGCTACACCGTTGTCAGTACAATCTGGACTTGTTGCTTTTAACTCCTTAAAAGTACTCCAATCAGTTTGTTGCCAACCGTAGTGAATTGCCCATTGTTCGTTAAGTTGGTGAAATGCTGAAAGCTCCAGAATAGAAGGAAGCTCGATTTGAAGACGACCATCAACCTTGGGAGATGTTGCTCTACCTGAATCGTAGCTGGTAAATTCACCGTCATCGAAATCAAGATCAACAGAAGAGCGGTAAGCGATACTAAAGCGATTGTTTTCGTTCAGCTCATACATCGCGCCAACATTCCAACCATAGGCAAATGTTTCACCGGTCATGCCTATAAGTTTGTCAGATGGATTTCCACCAACAAAGTTAGCGAGCTCGCCTTTATGGCGAGTAAGTTCAGCTTCCGCATACACAAGGTTTAAACCTGCACCAACGCTAAATGATTCATTCACGCGATACGCAATATTTGGATTTAGATTTACAGATAAGAGCGACGTATCACCAGCCATATCACCTGCCGAGATGTCATCAGGGTAATCCGTAGCAACACCATAATTGGTGAACATACCGATACCCCAAGCCCATTTTTCGTTGATTGGGCTGATGTAATATGCGGCTGGCACGACTTGTAATGGAGCAACATCTTTTGAATGCTCGTTAGCGTCAACGTCGTAAACGTTAACCTCTGGATCAACGATAGAAACTGCGCCTGAAAATTGGGCTGTATCAAATAGGGTCATTGCGGCGGGGTTTCTCGCTAGTACACTCGCGTTATCAGCTACTGCACCTTCACCTGAAAAGGCACGACCAAGACCTGAGGCAGAATGCTCAGCAACTTGGAAACCAGCCGCAAGTGAGTTACATGCAAATAGTACTGAAAGTGAAACGAGAGAGCGTTGTATTGTTTTCATCCTTGACCCTCCTAGGGCATCGAATTTCGTTATTATGGTTTGAAAACACACTGAGCATTTTTGGTGTTGAAGCTCTAATGTAAATGGTATGTTAAATTCATGTTTTATATAAAGTCAAAGAAAGAGTTGTTATTTTGTGAGGTTATGTTTTAAAGGGGTGGCACTTTAACATCGATAATATAAGTATAATCAATAATTTATTCGTGGTTGGAGGTGTGACCAGAGTGTTTATGCATCGTTGCGGTATAAATAGTGTTCAATAGCTCAATATGTAACAACTTTGTTTCTGTTTACCACCATTCGCTAAATCGGCATAATATCGACACTCGTTAGAAGTCATTAAATTGGAATTTTAAGTTTGGAATTACTCGCGATAGAGTTTCTTGGAAAACCGCTTCGTTTAGAAGGATCAATGGCAGGGTGGCAACAGTTGTATTGGGATAACACTTTGGTATCTCAATTAGATGCGACCACAGACCAAGAAGACGCCCGAAAACACGAATTTACACTACGCGCTGGCGAAGAAACGTTGCAGTGTCACGTTGAATCGACCGTTCAGTGGCAACCGTTTGAGATGACGTATAAAGCGTCGGTGAATGGGCAAACCATTACCGAAGGCAATCGAAACACCAAAGATATTGAACAACAAACTCCTGTTGTCGCTCCTAAACCAGAGAAGCGTTTTAGCTTAATTGGGTTGGTGTCGCTTGGTATGAAAGCGCTTAAAAGCGCCAAGCTAATCAAGGTCGTACTTGCTTCTGCGAGTTTAGCGGCCTATTCATGGTTGTTTTCAATTCAGTTCGCTTTGGCCTTAATCGCCTGTTTAATGTTCCATGAGTACGGTCATATTAGAGCGATGAAATACTTCGGCATGAAAACCAAAGGGATCTATTTGATACCATTTCTTGGTGGCTTGGCGTTATCCGATGAAAAGATTAATACGCGTTGGCAAGATGTGGTTATCTCAATCATGGGGCCATTGTTCGGCCTGATATTGTCGTTAGTATTTATGGTGCTGTATTGGGCGACTGGCGAAATGTTCTTTGCCGGCCTTGCAGTATTTAATGCTCTATTAAACCTGTTCAATCTATTGCCGATTTTGCCTCTCGATGGCGGACATGTTCTTAAAAGTATCAGTTTCTCGATGAACAGTGTGCTTGGCATTGTACTTTGTGTCGCGGCTGCCGTTGCTGGTGTGGTATTGAGTTATCAGTTGAATTTAACTCTGTTTGGTTTCTTATTGATCATGGGCAGTGTTGAAATACTGTTTGAATGGAAAGGACGTCATCACAGTCACTTGTTACCGTTAGACAAATACGGGCAAGTCGTGTCGTTCGTTTGGTATGTAGGTTTAGTGAGCAGTTTGATTGGTGTTATCTGGTATTTTGCATCTACTGGTGATCAGCTATTAAGCCTACCATTACAAATTCTTGGTACTTAACGAGTGAGTTTCTGTTGTTGGAATTATCCAGCTGCTTAGTGCACTTGAACTGTTAGCAAGCAAGAAACTGAAAATGCCCTAACCAATATGGATAGGGCATTTTGTATTTACACCAGCTAGGCGATTCTTACTTAGATTACGCTTTGCAATTTGGTCTTGGTGAACCTGATTGAGGAAGCGTTTTTATCGTTGCTTGTAGATCTTTAATACGCGTACTGTGGGAAGGGTGCGTAGAAAGCAACTCTGGCGGTTGATTACCCCCTGATGCTTTCGCCATGTTTTGCCACAAGTTGACACTTTGGTTTGGATCGAAACCTGCTTGAGCCATATACTCTAAACCAACAACATCGGCTTCAGACTCTTGAGTTCGCCCATACGGTAGAATAACGCCATATTGAACGCCTAACCCTAACGCGGCCATCGTCATACCTTGATACTGTTTGTATTCTGATGCGCCTAACGCGACGTTAGTAATAGACAAGCCAGTATTAGCGATTTGAGACTGAGACAGGCGCTCATTACTGTGGTCTGCAAGAACGTGTGCCACTTCGTGACCGATAACCGTCGCGAGTTGGTCTTGATTGACTGCGACCTTGAGTAAGCCCGTGTATACACCGATTTTTCCGCCAGGCAGGGCGAATGCATTCACTTGGTCACTATCAAACACAACAATTTCCCATTCACTAAAACCTTGTTTAGGAATATATTGAGTGATGCTGTTCGCTACGCACTGTACATAAGCGTTAGTTTTGGCATCTTTGCTGATGGGTTGTTCTTTTTTCATTTGTTCAAAAGACTGTGCTCCAAGCTGAGACATGTCTTTATCTGAAAAAAGCAGCAATTGGTTTCTGCCTGTCGGAGAAGCGCTACACGCGGTTAGGCCTGCAAGTGTGAGAAGCGAGGCAAACTTCATCCATGACGTCATACAATATCCTCTGTGTATTCGGTTTTTATGCATGTTAACATCAACTTGCGTAATAGCTAAGGGCTGTAAGATAACTAACAGCGGTAATATAGAAAAAAGCTATGCACGCGATAACAAGATCAATAATTAAGGAACCTATATGAGTATTTGGAAAAAGCCCGTTGACCTAGATACCTTCAACGCGACCTCAAAAAATACCTTAATTGAACACCTCAACATTGTTTACACCGAAGTAAATGACAATTCTTTGGTAGCAACCATGCCGGTTTGTCACTTTACGCACCAACCACTGGGTATGCTTCATGGCGGCGCATCGGTTGTGCTAGCAGAAACGCTTGGCTCATTGGCTGCAAACTTCTGCGTACCAGAAGGCTATTATTGCGTTGGGCTCGATATCAATGCGAACCACGTAAGGTCAATGCGTGAAGGGCATGTCATTGGTACTGCTGAGCCTATTCACTTGGGCGTCTCTACTCAAGTATGGCAGATCAATATCACTGATGATCGTCAACGCTTAGTTTGTACCAGCCGTTTAACCATTGCCGTTAAGAAACATAAGCGATAACAGACTAGGCAGTCGTACGCTGGTTTTGTCTTTAGAAGAAGTAATCAGTACTTAGAACAAGCAATCAGTATTTAAAGAAGTAACCCGAGAAGCCCATGGTCATAACGTTTAAAAGTGGAAAAGTCATCGCAACCGCACATGAATTGGTTGTTCGTTTAGATGGGGAGCATAGAGTCACGCTGCAAGCCCAAGTTGATGCAATTCAATTGATCGGAAAAGGGGCAAATGTTATTTCAGCTAACGGTTCTGAGTGTAAATGGTCGATAAAATTAGACGATGAACAGCAGCTCCGTGAAATCGCTAATGAAATTGGCTGCGATGTAATGTAATCCTTTACGGTAAAGGCACTTAACCCTTAAGATTGAATAACATCTTAGGATGTCGTACTCATAATTCACAATAAAATTGTGTCAGTAATATTGATTTTACGCCATAAAATAGGGAAACTGAATTCAATGTCCTTTGAATAAGTTTTCCTCTTTATGAGCAGCCCAAGACTTCGCGTTCAATTTGAAACCCTGTTTGAATACTTCGATGGTAAAGATTCTGATGTTCAACTCGACGACATCACGGATGTGCTTTGTTGTACCCGTCGTAATGCCCGAATGGTACTCAACAAGCTTGAAGAAGAAGGGTGGGTAGAATGGTTACCTGCAGCAGGTCGAGGAAAGTTATCTCAACTTATCTTTAAACAGAATCGTTGTGATGTCAGCGAGAACTTAGCAAGACGCTACTTGCAGGAAGGAAAAATTGGACAGGCGCTGTCAGTGCTTGATCACAATGCTGCCAAACTCACGCAAGTTATTCAAAACTACTTGGGCGTACAGTATCAAGAAGGCGAACAAGTTATTCGTTTGCCTTATTACCGGCCGCTTTCAATGCTTAACCCAACCAAATCGATGCGTCGTTCAGAGCAACATATCGCTTGTCAGGTATTCAGTGGGTTGACTCGTCTAGATGAGAATGACCAACTTCAACCCGATCTTGCTCATTCATGGCAAAAAATCAGCGATTACCAATGGCGATTCTTCTTGAGACCCGGTGTTCGTTTCCATAACGGGGAACCTCTGTTAACCAATCATGTTGTGGATACACTGCTTGCACTCGAACCTCTCAACATGTTTTCGCATATCAAAGATGTCTCTTCACCTGCAAATTGTGTAGTAGATGTTTTTCTCACACGTCCAGACAAGTATTTTCCCCTCGCACTAACGGAATCGGTCGCTAAAGTCACATTACCGATCACTTTACGTGGTGAAGACTACGATATTCGACCGATTGGAACGGGACCTTATCGCATTGAAAAGAACGACGAGAAACAACTCGTGTTAACCGCTTTCAATGGGTACTTTGGTTTCAGACCGTTAATTGATCGCGTTGAAGTTTGGGTGGTGGATGAGGCTTATTCTTCAATGGTTTACCCAAGCCTATCTAAGCCTGTTATGGCCGACCGTGGCGATAGCGATGAAGTAGAACTCGATCCTGGTTGCACGTATTTACTGCTCAATAGAAAGAAGGGTATTGCACAAGATCCCGCATGGGCACAGTTTTTATCTAACGCGTTGAATGCGGCGGATCTGTTTGTTCATATTCCAAAAGAGACTGTTATCGATTTGGGCGTGTTACACGCTTATGGGATAAAACCCGGTTGGTATGACATAAAGTTAAAAGTGCCCGTTTGTCCACCAGCAGATTCGAAGCCTACCATAAGATTAGCGTATCAATGCCAACACCCAATGTTCCCAACGCTTGCAAAGGCGATTGTCACGGTGCTGAAGCAATACAACGTCGATGTTGATCTTTACGGTTACGAAACCGATCCTCCGCACGCCGATGATGTTGATGTTTGGATTAACCCTATGGGTATCGCTAATAACAGAGACGACGCTTTAGCCGGTTGGCTAATGGACTACAGTTTTCTTGATGAATCTAGCCCGGCAGAAGACTTCGACCAATGGTGTCACATGATTGACCGTTGGCGTTCTGGTGAATTCGAGCAATTCCCAGCAAGACAACTCGGTAAACAACTTGTCCAAAGCAATCAATTGATTCCAATGTTCCATTGCTGGTTAGGCGTTAATAAAGATCAATGTGGTACGTTGCAAAACGCGAAATGTAATGCATTAGGTTGGTTCGACTTTAGCCAAGTTTGGGTGAAGCCTGACGTTGATTGAAATCCAAGAAAACTCAATTAGGACCAAACAACTCATTTAGGAAAAACGATGCAAACTCTGATGGTTACATTTATTACGCTGGTGGCATTTGCTGCTAATTCAGTTCTGTGTCGCTGGGCCTTAATGGATCAAACGATTGATCCTTTGAGCTTTTCGATCGTTCGCATCTTATCTGGTGCGCTTACACTTTTGATTTTATTAGCTTTATCTTCCCAATCTAAAGCTAAAAGTGAGTTAGCAAGTAACACATCGCTATACACAAAGCTCAAATCACAGTTTCAACTCACATCAATATTGTCACTGCTCGTGTATATGTTTGGTTTTTCGTTTGCTTACTTAGAGCTTGGCGCAGGTCTTGGTGCTCTGGTGTTGTTTGTCGCGGTGCAATTTACGATGATTGCCGCGCACTTGTTTTCTGGCAACAGAATGTCATTGATTGAATGGGGCGGATGTTTGTTATCGGTAGCAGGGCTTGTTTATTTATTAATGCCAACGGAATCGACACAGGCACCTGATTTAGTTTCTATTATCTTGATGTCTCTGGCCGGAGTTGGGTGGGGCATTTACACATTGGCAGGAAAGACATCGTCAAACGCACTGCAATCGACCACCGCTAACTTTGGATTCAGTTCGCTAGTTATCCTTTTGGCATTAAGCTTGTTAGTTTTGATTCCTAATGCGTTAACGCAAGTGTCTATCACTGAACAAGGTTTGATTTACGCGGTTATATCGGGCTCTGTGGCTTCTGGTGTGGGTTATAGTTTGTGGTATTACGTGGTGAAAAAGCTGAATACCGTGGTGGCGTCTATTGCACAGCTTTCTGTTCCAGTTATCGCGACACTTGGTGGTGTATTACTTTTATCTGAACCTGTCACCATGCAATTTATAGTCTCATCAACCGTTATACTTCTAGGGATAAGCTTGGTTCTTGTCGCCCCTAAACTTAAGAAATAAAGAGTTCAATCATTAACTTCTATGGCTAAACCAAACAAGAAACAACCGACCAAGACGGTTCAGATTTTCTGTGCCAAATGTAAAACGCAGCTTTTTAAGTATCGGAAAGGTGGCAAAGGTGCACTCGTGAAATGTTTTAAGGAGCGTATCGTTGAAGATTTCACGAAAAAACCATGTGTGTGCCCTGAATGCGGGATTGAATTTGCGCGAGACACTTTGGTTCGAGGTACGCCAGCCTACAAGTTTGTTGGTGGCAAGGTAACGATGAAATAACCTGTCACATTAAAACGAGCAAACAATGCTGAAACTAAAAATGCCACAGCGCAGTTTGTGTGTGGCATTTCAACATTGCTTTTGATACTCAGAGTAAAGAATTGAGCTCAGTAAGCTCTGACACGCCATTGAAGCTTAAGAAGTAATAGCGAGACAATTGCGCCCGTGGTGTCACACAGCATATCTTTCTGTGCATCCCAAATATCGCCTTGTGAACCAAGGAATGCGATACCTTCATCACCACCTGCGATCTCCGCGTACCACCACTCGATAATTTCATAACCTGCAGCAACACTCATAATCGCAAATAGCGCAAAGAAACATGCCAGCACCGGTTGAGCCAGTTTTTTACGAATCAAGTACTCAGCGAGTGGGTAAGCATAAAGGCCAATAGAGAAATGCGCGACACGGTCAAAGTTATTCCGTTCTGAACCTATCATGTTATTGAACCAATCAAATGGCACTTCCGCGAAGGTATATTTTGCGCCTATCGTATGCAAAATCAGCCAGATAAACATCAAAACGTAAGCTGTCTTAGTGAAGGTGAGCTTTGTTGATAACCACCAAATACCCACCAATATCGCGAGCGCTGGGACAATTTCGGCAATCCACACCGCTCTTGAAGAGGGAGCGAACGCTGAAAATAGAAACACAGTCAGATACAGCGTCGTCAATGACAGCAATGGTCGATTTTGAGCAAGTGGCGTGATTGTCATATCAAGATCTCTCGTCGAAGTTTTTAATAGTGTCACACAATAATGAACAGTGTTCAATTGGGTCTTAATCACCAGATTTGTTGAAAAGTGGTGTTATCGCCCAGTATCTAGACAAACGGTTGCTAGAGTTTCACAAAAGTTTGATTTACAACAAAGCGATCCTTAAAATCGCTCTATTACTACATAACAAGAAAGAAAGTCATGAAACTGGAAACTGTCGATTACCTTGCTGACGACGCAGCAGAACAATTTGTTCGCTCTCTACGTGAAACTGGTTTTGGTGTTCTTAAGAACCACCCAATCCCGAAAGAGCTTGTTGAGTCAATTTACGAAAACTGGTACCAATTCTTCATCTCTGAAGAGAAAGAGAACTTCCACTTTAATGTTGAAACACAAGATGGATATTTTCCACCTTCAGTGTCTGAAGTTGCTAAAGGCCACACTGTAAAAGACATCAAAGAGTACTTTCACGTATACCCTTGGGGCCAAATCCCTGAACAGCTGAAAGAACAGATTCTAGATTACTACCAACGTGCGAATGCTTTTGCTCAAGAGCTGCTAGGTTGGGTTGAAGCTCATGCTCCTAAAGAAGTACAAGATAAATTCTCTATAGCGTTATCAGAAATGATCAACGGCAGTGAACAGACTCTGCTTCGTGTTCTTCACTACCCACCAATGCAAGGTGATGAAGAGCCAGGTGCAATCCGCGCTGCGGCACACGAAGACATCAACTTACTGACGGTTCTTCCTGCTGCAAGCGAGCCGGGCCTTCAAGTTAAAGCTCAAAATGACGAGTGGCTAGATGTTCCATGTGACTTCGGTAACATGATCATCAACATCGGTGACATGCTTCAAGAAGCATCTGGTGGTTACTTCCCATCGACAACTCACCGTGTAATCAACCCATCAGGTGAACGCCAAGAGAAGTCTCGTATCTCTTTGCCTCTATTCCTTCACCCGAAACCAGAAGTAGTGCTATCTGAAAAGTACACAGCAAACGAATACCTAATGGAACGTCTAAGAGAGCTTGGCGTTATCTAGTCAGTTCAATGCTTCGTCCCTAAAATTGGGATAGATGTGAAAGGTCAGCTAAGTCGCTGACCTTTTTTGTATCCGTACCAAAGAATTGCGGCTTTATTACTAGGGCGTGTTGATCTTTCGAGCTGATTTTTGCAGCGAGTTGCTGGGTATTTATACAAGGCAGAGGCATCGATGTGTAGCTAGCCTACATGAGAAGCCGATAACGTAGTAGAAATGACCAGCAAACGCTGCCCGAAGGGTTCGAGCTGGGCGCCCCCGCAAAAAGCGTTTTACTCTTTGTTGAGGGAGATTTGCTTAGAATGACTAGGCTACTTCTCCCTCGCCGCGATTAAAACGCTTTTATCTCGAACAAAATTTAACCGCGAAAGGTCAACACGCCCTAATGGTTGTATTCAACGAAATGGTACTCAGTTTTGACGATAAAAGGTGCCTTTAAGCCAAACGTTAGAAAGTTGTTTGTCCTTAAGCTCGACAAATCTTAGAAAATCGCTTTCAATTAAAGAAGATACGCAACGGATGCGAAACAGGTTACTTATAGTATCCACAGTTCTAGAAATCCATTAATTCAGAGAAGCTAACTGAGTCAACTATGTCGAATTATCAAGATGTGAGAGCAAACTTTCATTGCCATATGGAAAACCCATTGCTTTGGCCGATAATGGAAGTGCTTAAGCAAAAGCCAAGCGGATGGAAAGTACACACATTGGCAGCTCATCTGAACGATCTTGGGTTTGTGCCAGTGTTGGATGCTGTGCCTGAGAAAGAGTTGTTTAAAAAGAACTTCCTTATCATGAATGCGCTTTATCAGCTTCAAGAAACCTTACACCCAGATGGTTGGCTCCAAGTCCAAGCGATGGACATCGAATTGATGAATGGTCGTTATCACGGAAGCAGTCACAGCATCGATCATCAAGACCCACTTCGAGAATACTACATTAATTGGGTTAACTATGAAGCGGATGAAGGTGAAGTCAAAAGGCTGTTGAACGAATTTTGGACTCGGTATAGAAAGTATGTGGGTGGTGATGAACTCGATATGGATCGAAGTCGAGCATTGAACCTGTTTGAGTTACCTTTAGACGCGACACACCATGAAATTAGAAAACGTTGGCGACAACTGGCATTGAGATGGCATCCGGACAGAGACGAAGGCAACACCGCAAAATTTCAGACGCTCTGTGAAGCATGGCATGTATTAAGAAGCTCATAATCGACAGGCATTTTTAGCTGTCTAATTGCTTAGAACCCTAAAACAGAAAGCCCCACATTGTGAGTGACACAAGTGGGGCTTTGTCGTTATTACGTTATGTTTTGGGTAACTACGTTATGTGCTGTAGCGACTTAAGTTATTGGTGTTAGGAGTGATCTTTGCTCTCGCCACTTTTATGTTCAAAGGCATAGTCGAGTACTTTACGGATATAAGGCGCACCGACTTTTGAACCGCCGTTACCGTGTTCAATGACCACAGTTGCGACATATTCAGGGTGTTCATACGGTGCGAAAGCCGTGTAAAGCGCGTGGTCAAGTAAATGCCTAGCGAGTTTCTTCGAGTTGTAGACCTGATCTTTCGCAAGATCAAAGACTTGTGCAGTTCCTGATTTTCCGCCGCTCGTATAGTCAGTTCCCTTAAATGCACGTCTGCCGCTGCCTCTACTTCCGTGGTTCACGAGTCGCATCGCGTTGATTGGTACATCCCAAATTCTATCCGGCACTTCGGTGATTGAGGGCATTGGCTCCGGTTCGACAAGTTGTTGTGTACTGAAATCTTCACCATGATCTAAGGTGGCTCTTAAGATATGAGGGGGCATCACCTTACCATGATTAACTAATACTGATGTTGCTTTAGCAAGTTGCATAGGTGTCGATGTCCAATAACCTTGGCCAATACCAATCGGAACTGTGTCACCCTGATACCAAGGGGTGCGATAACGCATCATCTTCCATTCTCGAGTCGGCATGTTGGCGGTACTTTCTTCATAGATATCAATGCCTGTCGGTTCACCAAATCCAAATCGGTTCATCCAACTTGAAATTCGGTCAATACCCAAATCGAAAGCGGTTTGATAGAAGAATGAATCTACCGACTCTTCAATGGCTTGAGTGACATCGACAGGTCCGTGACCCCAACGTTTCCAGTCACGCCACGATTTAGAGTTTCGTTTAGAGCCAGGAATTCTCCAAACGCCATGGTCGTTACGGATGGTATCTTCAGAGATGACATGTTCTTGCAGTCCTGCCACAGCCATAAATGGTTTAACGGTTGAGGCAGGAGGATAAACGCCTAGAGTGGTGCGGTTAACCAACGGGTGAGCCGGATCATTCAATAAACGTTGGTAGTTCTTACTCGAAATGCCGTCGACAAATAGGTTAGGGTCGTAACTCGGGCTTGATGCCATCGCCAACACGCTGTTGTCTTTCGGATCGAGAATAACCGCGCTTCCAGTTCGGTGATCAAGTTGCTCAAAGACGTATTTTTGCAGCTCAAGGTCAATATTTAACACGATATCTTTACCAGCTACTGGCGGCACGTACTCAATGGTTCGGACTATTCGCCCACGGCTGTTTACTTCGACTTCTTGATAACCTTTGGTGCCGTGCAGAATATCTTCGTAATAACGTTCAACACCCAGTTTTCCTATGATTGTTGTAGCTTGATAATTCGCTTCTATCCCTTGTTCTTCAAGCTTTCTGAGATCGCTATCATTGATGTGCGCCACGTAACCAAGAACATGGGTAAGCACCTCACCATTCGGGTAAAAACGCTTTAAGCTGGTATCGATAGATAAGCCGGGGAACTGGTACTGGTGCACGGAGAACTTGGCGATCTCTTCCTCCGTTAAGTTCTCTAGAATAGTCACAGATTTAAAACGGCGGGTGTTGTGATAGCGTTTTTTGAAACGAGCGATCTGCTCTGCATCACGGGGGACATATTTGTCTAGCTTGGTGAGCATTGCATCGACATCATCGGTTTGCTCAGGAATCATGGTTAGATCAAAGACAAGCTTGTTCTCTGCAAGCAACACGCCGTTACGGTCGTAAATAAGTCCTCGAGTAGGGGCGATAGGTAATACTTTGATTCTGTTGCCATCGGCACGAGTTTGATAGCTTTTAAAATTTTCAACTTGAAGTCGGTATAGATTGCCGACTAAGACAAGAGTGAACATCAAGATCCCACAAAACGCGACGATTACGCGGTTTTTGAATAGGTTCACTTCGATTTTATGGTCACGCATCTTAACGCGTTTATGATTCATTGAAGCCTCAAGGGTCTGTTACATTTGGTTACACTTGTCGAGTCGGGACTTTATCTGAATATCACTAGGGTTTTGTAAAAGCTGTGTCATGTTTTGAAGGATCGACAGCATTAGATGGCGGTAAACAGTGCCTTTAATTTTCTCATTACAAAAGATGATAAGTAATTGATGTAAAGATTGGTTTTATGAATTTATAAAGTTCAAGAGTTTTGACGACACTAGAGGTTAGGTCAAAAGAGGTTAGATAAATTTACGGCCCTCAGAATGAGAGCCGTAGAAGGTTAATTTGCTTATTTAGTGGCTTAGAAGCTTTAGTAAATTAGAAGATTAAAACTTCAAAAACCTAGAAGCACAATAAATCCGATATTTAACGAAATCAGTTCGAAGGCTTGAACTGAGATTTACGCATACGGTTCAGAGCAGCCATCACATCTAACGTTCTTGGTTTCGCTAGGTCACCGTAGTTAGGCATGTTAGCGTGCCATTCGTTTTCTAAAATAGCGTTAAACTCTTTAGCAGGGTTGTTTGACCAACCTGGAGTTTGTGCGAATTGGAACCAAGCCCAACCGATCGCATTCACTTCAGACGGTGATTCTAATTGCTCAAGCGCAGAAAGGTCTGCAAACTCTTTACCAAAACGCAGTGACTCTTTGCCTTTAGCATTAACACGGAATTTACCGTCAGTCAGAATGTTCATCAGTGAAGCACGGTTCAATGAACGTGGTACAAACGTTTCTAAAGCAGTTTCACATTCGTTAGTACGCTGAGTAGGGTGCTGAGCAATCACGTCTTTTGCTTTTTCAGTCACATCTACCGCTTGGTAGTCGTGCATTTGAATCACAGTGTTCGCGACATCTAGGTAATCACCAGAGCCACCCATTACAACAATGGTAGAGATATCCATCTCTTCACGAAGCTGACCAATGCGGTCGACAAGTGGTGTGATTGGCTCATCGCCTTTTGACACTAGCGCTTGCATACGCTCGTCACGAATCATGAAGTTAGTCGCTGACGTATCTTCATCGATAAGTAGAGTTTGAACGCCGGCTTCAATCGATTCTTGTAACCAAGCCGCTTGAGACGTAGAACCTGACGCATCTTGTGTGCTGAAGTCAGATGTGTCTTTCTGCATTGGTAAATGGTTGATGTAGTTTGACAGGTTCAAGCTGTGCACACATCGACCATCTTCAGCGCGGATCTTCATCGTATCAATCGCAGTTACAATGCCTTCGCGACCGTCACCAGGAATATGGTTGTAGATAGAACGTTCAACGGCGTTCAACAGTGTCGATTTACCATGGAAACCACCACCAACGATCAGCGTAATGCCTTTTGGAATGCCTAGGCCGGTCACGTCACCTTGGTTTGGAGTATTTAACGTAACACTCAATGATTCTGGAGCCGCGAAAGGTACCGCGTCTTTCATTGGAAGGTCGCAGTTACCCGCGATACGAGGTAACACACTGCCGTTTGCAACGAAAGCGGCTAGGTTGTTTTCTTCCAATTGAGCACGAAGCGCTTCTTGGTCTTCAATCGTTTCACAATGTTTGATCATTGCATCGATGTTCAGTTCGCGTTCAAGCGTTGCACGACGAATAAACTTCGGTAAATAGAAAGTGATGATGTTGATTGCTTTCTTAGCAAGGATGCTACGGCCATCAGCTGGTAGGTTGATACGGAAACGAAGTTCGATACCGTGCTCAGTGAACACAACCGATGTGCTGTCTAAAACCGTTTGGCCAGTAAGAGCGATTGAAACAGTCGATTCTTGCTTAGCGAATTCAGAAAAGCTGCGCGCAATAAAGTCACGAGCAGCAACTTGGTATTCGTAAGACTTTTCTTTCAGCCAATCTAACCCAGTTAACGACCACGCGCGTGTTGCGCGAAAACGAGAAGCTGACGCGTACGGGTCGCCTTGGATGTGGTCGATGTGTAATTCAAAATCAGCAAAGTCGTATTGACCTTTAATTTGTTGATATGCACGGTAGTTTTGTTTTTCGAGCTTTTTAAGCTTTGCAGTCAACTGATCCATAACGAGGAATGCCTATATAAGGGGAAAGATAAAAACAGAAAGGCGGCGATTATAAAAATCACCACCTTTAGAGTAAAGAGAAAGTAGGCCTAAATCCAAAACTAACTGCTCTTTTTCGCTTTAAGCGTAACGAGTTGTCCCCAAATAGTTTTGATTGATTAAGCTGTGTTCGAATTCTTGGCTCGGCATCGGTCTACCATAGAGGTAACCTTGGCCAACATCGCAGCCTTCATCGATAATAAACTTCTCCTGAGCTTCTGATTCTATGCCTTCAATCGTGACTTCGAGGTCGAGTTTTTTCGCGATTTGGACAATCGAACGAACAATTTCCGAGTCTCCGTCTGAGTTGAGCATTTGATCAATAAAACTCTTATCAATCTTAATCGTGTCGAATGGGAATTTCTTCAGGTAACTGAAAGAGGCGTAGCCAGTCCCGAAGTCATCGAGTGACAATGTAACGCCAATGTCATGCAAAGTTTCCAACGTGGCCTTGGCTACCACTTCATCTGCGATTAAGCCGCTTTCGGTGACTTCAAGCTCTAAGAAGCGGGGATCGAGGTGATAGGTTTCCAATAGGTGAATCACTTGTTCTGCAAAATGCGCGTTTTTGAGTTGCACAGCAGAAACATTGACCGCCATTTTGAAGTCTTCAACGTATTCAGACCACTCTTTGGCTTTTTCAATCGCATTACGCAAGACAAAGCTACCCACTTCGAAAATCAAGCCGTTTTGTTCGGCCATATGTATCAGGGTTTCATTGGAAATATCACCTAACACAGGATGTCGCCAACGGAGAAGTGCTTCCGCGCCAACCCAGCGATGAGTCACAGGGCTCACTTTAGGTTGGAAGTAGAGCATCAAGTCATCATTACGAACGGCCTGTAGCAGATACCCTTCAATCTTATTGATGTGGCTTTGCTCTTCTGTATGAGATTGAGAGTAGTAAGCGTATTTTTGTCCAGAATCTTTACAGGCGAGCATAGCTTCTGATGATTTTTGAAGAATGCTCTCTGCATCATCTTCACTGTCCGTAATCGCAATCCCAATATAGGCATGCAAATGAACTTTATCACTTTCAATATCAAACTCGGAATGCCCAACTTGCACTAACGTTTGACTGAGCTCTTCGAGGCGATGGTGGAGATCTTTCACACTGAATGCCAGAACAAGGTCGACAGAAGTAGGGCGTGCCGTTAATACCTCGATGTCAGTAATGCTGTCGATACGTTGTCGATATTCTACAAGCACTTGGTCTAGCGCGCTGTAGCCGTAACGTGCTTGTATTCTTCTGCCATTGGTAAATCCAATATGAATAACGGCAAACGAACCTTCAGTCAGCCTTCGTTGTGCGATCAGCTTGTGATTTAAGCGAGATTCAAAGGCACTTCGGTTTAAAAATCCCGTGCCGAGGTCATGATTCTTTTGGAAGTTAATCTTCTGTTCAGCCGCTTTTCGCTTATCAATTTCTTGATTCAATGAGTAATTAAGGCTCGCGAGATCTTTAGTGCGATTGTAAACGCGGTTTTTTAGGTCGCGATTCATTTGGGTTAGCTTGGCGTGCCGGAACAGGGTTTTAAGCTGAGATTCAATCGAAGTACGAAAGCTCTCTAACAGTTTGATATAAGTAGAGGTGTAGTGGTTCTCTTTCGAGTCCAAGATACAAATGGTGCCGAACAGTTCACCGTTAGGCCAGAGTAATGGAATACCACAATAGGAGACTAAACCGAGTTTGATGTCTGGGTTGTTTTCCCACTTAGGATCGGCAAGCGCGTTAGGCACAAGAAGCTGTCGTTGAGTTTCCATCACGGTTTCGCAGTACAGCCCGTTCCCCAACGTTTCAGAATCGCCTTTGTTGTATGGGTTATTTTCATTTCGGCTGGTCGAGAATACTTCAATATAATTGGCGTGAACACGCATGATCAGTGCGGCGGGCACTTGAGTGATTTGAGCCAAGAGGTCGACAATATTTTGCCAACCAGACACCATATCGTCTGGGATATCTAAGTCTACTGTTTTTATCTTCTTCATATGACTCCGAGTCAATTATGCTAAATGCATCAACACATCCTGTGTTAATTATGATGAACCAAAGAAAACTATGAACCTTACGTTTAATAAGTATAAGAAATGTTGCACGAAAAAACCTCCGCAATTATGCAGAGGTTTTCAAATGTGAATCCGGGTCTCAGTAATGAGATAATTTTCGTTTAAGGCTTTAACTTTATAAAATCTTCTGTATTAAGTTTTTGGCTATAATCTACCGAGGGTTGAGCAAACCCATTTAATTGCAGAAATTCCTCTTTAAACCCTTGGTAATCACCTAAAGTTTGGAAGTTGTTTTCATCCATCTTTTCTAGTAGTTCAGTTACGTGCGCTTGGGTTTCTGGGTCTAATTCCCAATCATCCATACGGATCAATCGCTCACCATCAAGTGGTACTTTGGATTGACCATAAAGTTTACTGCCAAACAGACGCTGCATTTGTTGGATACAACCTTCGTGGGTCTCTTTCTCTTTCATCACCTTATACAAAGCAAGTAAGTAAGGGCTTAATCCAGGGATGAAAACGCTCGCTTTAGTGACTAGGGCTTTACATACCGCCGCGTAAGCGTTGCCATCAAAGTTAGCTAACTCTAGATTAAGAGCGTGGCTGGTTTGGTGAAGGTCGATCTTAGCGCGTCCCAATGTACCGTCTAAATAGATAGGATGTGTGACTTCTGGACCCACATAAGAAAACGCGATTGTCTTACAACCCGGAGCAATAGATTCTGCGTTGATGAGCTCATCTATCCATTGTTCCCAATCTTCGCCTCCCATCACTTTGAGTGTGCTTTCGGCTTCTTCTTCCGTCGCGGCTTCAAGCGTGTTGGTGACCCAGTTGTCGTGTTCCAGAGAAATGGTTGCGCCAGTTACGCTTTCACCAATAGGTTTGATGGCAGAGCGCCAAAACTCATCGGAATCTGGTTTAGGACGAACGCCTGCAGCTAAGCTATAGATAATCAGATCCACTTCACCTTCGAAGTAGGTTTCAATGGCTTCGACAACTTGTGAGCGTGTTTCTTGCGAAAATGCGTCGCCAACGATGTTGATAGCAGTGCGTTGCTCTCGTTCGGCTTCTTTTTTGAAGTAGATGTTGTTGTACCAACCAGCACTACCTAGGGATTTTTCGTTTGGACCGCGCTCGAATGAGACGCCGATAGTGTCAGCTTTTGCGCCGCCAAAGGTAAGGGCAATACGAGCGGCAAGGCCAAAGCCTGAGGAAGCGCCGATAATCAGTACTCGTTTAGGGCCATCTTTGATTTGCGGCGCACTCTTAACAAACTTGATTTGTTGCTTTACGGCTTCTTGACAGCCAAGAGGGTGAGCGCTTTTGGCTACCACACCCTTGATAACAGGTTCGATCAGCATAAATAACCTTACAGTTAACGGTGATATGCACTCAGGCTAACGTAAAGCTGTGTAAAATTTATTGAGCTAGACCATTAAAACTTAAAGATACTGATATAATTCTTCGGCGACGAATTCAGCAATCCAAGGTTGAGCTTCTGGTTTTGGATGCAGTCCATCGTTCATCATCCACTCAGGTTTGAGGATGATATGCTCTAGGAAAAACGGCAAAAGTGGCACGTTTTGTTGATCAGCAAGCGCTGCAAAAACGTATTCAAACTGCTGGTTGTAACGCTTTCCGTAATTTGGTGGGATTTTAATCTGCATCATTATAGGTTTGGCGCCCGCAGCTTTTATCTGCTCAATGATCTGCTCAAGATTTGCAGACATCAGCTTAGGTGGGAAACCACGAAGTCCATCATTCGCACCAAGTTCGATAAGAACGGTGTCTGGAGCATGTTCTTCAAGCAATTGTGGTAGGCGGGCTAAACCATTGCCCGTTGTATCACCAGAAATACTCCCGTTAACCACGGTTACCGTTTTGTCATGCTTTGCTAACGCGTCTGGTAACAGGCTTGGCCAACTCTGTTTGATGTCCATGTTGTAACCAGCACTCAGGCTATCACCAAGGACCAGTAACTTAGAATCTAAGCGGGTATCTTGAGCCAAAGAAGCGGTTGAAAATAAAATAAAGAATAAAAAGGAAATTAGTCGAGTCATGCATACATCCATCATTAAAGCAGAAGCTGTTTCGAAGACAGTGTCTACTAATCAAGAACATTTAACAATCCTAGAGCACGTCGATATCGATATTCGTGAAGGCGAAACTGTCGCGATTGTCGGCACGTCTGGCGCGGGTAAATCGACCTTAATGACGCTGCTTGCTGGTCTTGATGTACCAACGAAAGGCGAAATCAGTTTATTAGGACAGCCACTTTCACAGCTTGATGACGAGGCAAGAGCGAAGATCCGCAGTGAATCGGTAGGGTTTGTATTTCAAAGCTTCTTGTTAATTCCAAGTCTTTCAGCGCTACAAAATGTCACGTTACCTTGTTTGTTAAAGGGAGAAGACGAAGACATCGAACGCGCGACTGCTCTGCTTGAATCAGTAGGCTTGAAAGACAGGCTTGATCACTTACCGTCGCAGCTATCTGGTGGTGAACAACAAAGGGTCGCGTTGGCGCGCGCATTTATGATTAAGCCAAAAATTCTTTTTGCCGATGAACCCACAGGCAACCTAGACCAACAAACGGCAGCCAAAATTGTTGAGTTGTTGTTTGAATTGAACTCATCCCACGGCACAACTTTAGTTTTGGTGACACACGATCCTAAGCTTGCACAACGTTGCCAAAGAACACTCAAGATGCATGTCGGTCAGATAGAGGAAGTCTAAATTGAATTCATCAAACGGACTGAATAAACGCCTGTTTTCATGGAGTATCGAAGAGATTCGACACGGCCAGTTGTGGCCAGTTTCAATCGCTTTAACGCTTATTATTGCTTGTGTATTTGCATTGTCGGCGTTGGCCGAACGTATGGAGCAGGTAATTGTTAAACAGGGCAAAGATGCGCTTACTGCTGATAGCGTGTTTATCTCAGCAAACCCAATTCCGCAATCCTTGTTAGACCTCACTCAAGTTGAACAATTAGAAAGATCTCAGTTGACTCGTTTTTCAACCATGGCATTCAGTGATAACTCAATGCAGTTAGTGACGGTAAAAGCAGTTGAAAGTAATTACCCATTACGCGGTGAAATGATCTTAGAGGGCGCTGATAAAGCATCAAGTAACCATGTTGAGCCGGGTGAACTTTGGCTAGACGAGCGTATATTTGCACAGTTAGAGGTTGAAATTGGTGACAATGTCACTATTGGTGATGCCGATTTAGCGATAACTGGACGAATCACTCAAGAACCAGGCTTAAGCTTTAACCCATTCCAACAAATGCCAGCTGTGCTGATTCATACAAGTGATATCGATGCCACGGGAGCGATTCAACCGGGCAGTCGCGTTAGCTTTAGATTGTTTTTAAATGGTGATGAATCGAAACTCAAAGCCGCACAAGACAGTATCGAACTGACACCAAGTGACCGCTGGCGTACACAAGACTCAGCCAGTCGTACCAACGACATGTTCGAAAGCACCACTCAATACTTATCACTAACGGTAGCTATCGTAGTGATCATGGCTGCGACCACTTTGGTACTCACTTGCCAACATTATGTTGCGAGTCGTCGTAAAACCATCGCGATGCTTAAGAGTTTAGGTGCAAGCAAGCAGTGGATCGTTAAATGGTTGTCTGTACAGGTATCTTTGTTAGTGGTTATCGGTGCAGTACTGGGAATAACCATCGGTATCGGCTTGGAGTTTTTGCTTCGTATACCTCTGGGCGACTTATTACCAACGCCACTTCCTAGCTATGGTATTGAACCTGCAATCTTGGCGATTTTATCAAGCATCTTAATTGGTGTTCCTGCTCTTGGTATCCCGTTAATTGGCTTGGTCAACACCTCGGCAATCAGCGTTATCCAATCAAGTCACCAGTCCAATGAAAGCTACAAGAAATATTTGTTGTTACTGGTACCGATTATTCCAATGATGCTGATGTATGGCGACAATCTATTGGTATGGATAGTTTTAGCGGGTATCGCTTGCCTGTTCTTAGTGCTTGCGGTCGTCAGTACGCTTGTTCTGCGTTTAGTTAGTAAGTTGCCGACATCGACATCGATGCGTTTGGCATTGAGTCGAATTAATCGCACACCTTTAGCAACTGGGATTCAATTTGGCTCTTTAGCGCTTTCACTGATGTTGCTGTCTATCATCTGGTTGGTAAGAAGTGATTTACTGTCAGATTGGCAACAAACCTTACCCGAGAACGCACCGAATGCGTTTGCACTTAACATTGCAAGCTATGAAAAAGACAGTTATCTCGAGACGATTGATGCAAACGAAGTAGAGCGTACTCAAGCGTTTCCAATTATCCGAGGACGACTGACGACGATAAACGGTGTCGAAGCATCGGAATACAGTGATACCTCTGGAGAAACAGACGCACTAAGCCGTGAGATCAACTTCACTTGGGGAGATAGCTTACCTAAGTACAATGAAGTATTAGAAGGCAGCTGGACACAAGAGCATGGCGTATCTGTGGAATCGGATGTCGCGGAGCAACTGGATCTAAAGATTGGCGATGAGCTGTCATTCACAATCAACAGCCAGAATGTTTCTGCCAAGGTGAATAGCATCCGCAAAGTCGAGTGGCGAGAAATGAAGCCGAACTTCTACTTCATTTTTACTCCAGATGTCTTGAGTTCAATCCCTTCTACTTGGCTAGTGAGCTTCAGATTAGAAGAACAACACAATCAGATGCTCAACGAACTCTCTCGAAATCATCCAACCGTGAGTTTGATGGATATTCGTAAGATGGGTAGCAAGATCCAAGAGTTGCTTAAGCAGATTGTTTGGTCGATTACCGTACTTGCGGCGTTAGGTGTGGTGGCGGGGCTGTTGCTTATCTTCACTCTATTGCGATTGAGCTTATCTCAAAGACAACAAGAGATACGCTTGTATCGAACATTAGGCGCGAGTAAGAAGCGAATTCTCAATACTATTTGGTGTGAGTACGGTTTAATGGCGTTAGTCGCAGGCTCAATTGCAGCCCTTGGTTCTGAGCTCAGCGTGGCAGGAGTGATGAACTTTGGTTTTGAGTTACAACCTTCACTTCACCCGATGTTGTGGATAGCGCTACCGGTGCTAACGTTCATCACATTAGCCGCGGTAGTGAATAGCTTAATCAAACGTTTGTTGGCACCAGTAAACAAGGATTTTGGCTAGTCGTTAGCGAGATCTAGCCAAGCGCTTAAAACGGTCTAAAAGTGAGATTATTTATACTTAGTCATGCACTATTTATAATACGTCGCTTTAGACCGTTTTTTATTTAACCAACCGGTAGCATAAGTAAAAAATATCGCACCTTAGATTCCACTGTTTTTAGCATTTTTTAAAACTAATTACCCAATAATGCCGATTTAATGAACAGCGGTTAGTCCCTGTAAACAAAGGGTTTGCGCAACTTAGCAAGAACGTTATCAACAGTTATCCACAAAAACGGTGGATAACTTTAGGGATAAGTTAACCGCTATGTTTTAAGAGTACTGAGGCAGCCTTTATGTGGCGTCACTTAGGACAAATTTGACTGTTAGAATAACCTTTAAAACCCTATCTGGAGTTATTGAGTCAAGAGATTATTTATGTTTTTTACATAGATATTAAATCCCGCCTATCTAAGACCTTGATAAAAATGTGTTTTAATTCATCGCAGAACAAAAGTAGAATAGAGGCAGTTAATCTTATTCTACAGAACACGATGAACCACAACAAAACGGATACAAATCAACCTTCTATTGCCATTGTTGGTGGTGGTATTGCCGGAACAACGAGCGCGATTCACTTTAGTGAGTTGGGTTTTAAGGTCACTATCTTAGAAAAAGGGCCGAGTTTGGTTAATGGTCCACCAATTTGCCACCTGCACGCTGGCGGCAATTTGTATCGAGATATTTCTGTAGAGCAGTGTCTTCAATTGCTCACACAGTCAATTGATACCGTCCGCTTATTCCCTCATACGATCAATATTCGTCCGACAATCATCGCCGTTCCGCACAGTGATGGTGGAGAGCCGTTGGATCTGCTTCCTCGTCTCAAGATAATCAAAAGCGCTTATGCCGATCTTGTTAAACAAGATAAAAGCAACCAAGTGCTTGGTGACCCGGAAGAGTATTATAAGCTGTACAGCAAAGAAGATTTATTAGCACTTTCTGCAAAAACGCAGCCTCTGAAACCAACATCGCTTGATGATTGGTGTATTCCTTTCGCCAAGCATACGGATTTAGAGACTCTTAAGTATCCTGTTGCGATGGTTCAAGAGTACGGTTGGAGTGTATTCCGCTTATCTGCGACCGCTCAATTGTCTTTAGGGCAACAAGCTAACTGTACTGTGTTCACCAACAGCCGATTACAATCTGTTGAGTCGACAGGCCAAGGCTGGTCTTTGACTTATACCGATGCCGAAAACCAAAGCTGCCAACTAACGACCGATTACTTGATTAATGCGAGTGGGTTTGAAACGGGTATTGTGGACGACTTTGTTGGCTCTAAGCAGCAAAGACTTGTTGAATTTAAAGCTGCGTACGTTACCGAGTGGCCATATTCGCAAGAATGTAAGGAAGAATGGCCAGAGGTTATCTTCCATGGCCCGAGAGGCACACCGCAAGGCATGGCGCAATTGACGCCATATGCTGATGGTGTGTTCCAACTTCACGGTATGACAGAAGGGATTACTCTGTTCGAGGGTGGGCTTGTTTCATCGTCAACAGACTCGTCACAGCCACAGTTGCCTTCGAAGCTGCTTAAGAAAATCGTATCGGGTTGGAGTGAAGAGCAGCTTGAATTAAGAACTCGCGCGGCAATAACGCATATGTCTCAGTTCATCCCAAGTTTCAGTTCTGCATTGGTCGGTGGTAAACCTTTGTTTGGTGCACAACAGATTCCGGGAACCGATCCAAGCTTAAGAGCTTCAGACGTTTCATTCTGTGGAGATCGCTATGCTCGACTTGAAGTAGTAAAAGCTTCTTCAACATTAGAAGCGGCACAAAAGGTCGCTGAGCAATGGTTTGATGTATCAGAGGCGGCATCTATTGAAGACACACACTCAGTGACAATGTCACTTAATCTAAATGATATTGAAAACAGAGCGATAGATTTGACACAAGAACGTGGATACCCAGAAGCGCTTGCCAAGGTGTCAGGTCAAGATCACGCTTAATAGCCTATAATTAGTCTATCATCATCGACTGCGTTTAATTTCTTCAATTCGGCTTACCTATTACAGTAAGCCGAATCTTCATTTCAACATCTGCTTAGATACCGAACCTCATCTAAATGACATCTTCCTAGTTGATTATTCTCAGCTACATAGCATTTAGCACATAACACATCGCAAAAACTAATAGCCGAAAAACTGAGCCCATTGGCACCAAACATCTTGTAAGCCCAAGCGATCGCCCTTGCTGAACGATATCGCATGTCCAGGTTTTGCTTGCGCCAAGCGTGGTAAATCGATTCTGGCGACACATCCTATCTTCGGATAACCACCTATGGTCTGTCTATCATTAAGCAGCACGATAGGCTGTCCATCTTGTGGAATTTGAATCGCACCTAAGGCAATGCCTTCTGACAATAGCGAAATGTCAGGCGAGTCGACGGGTTCGCCACTGAGTCGATAACCCATCCGATTTGAGTTTTGGTCAACGTGATATTCCACGTTATACAAAGTTTCTCTTGCTGACTTGGAGAATAGCTCGCTTTGATAGCCTTCAATCACTCGTAGGTTCACGGGTAGATTGTAATTAGGCGTGTATCGGAAGGTAACACTCAACGCTTTAAACGGGCGCGAGAGTTGATGTTGGGTAAAAGCGATTTGTTGCCCTTGCTGGCATGGATCTCCATCTTGCGTTAATCCACCAATCTTTTCACGAGTCACTGTAGAGCAGCTATCAAGAGTTGATGGGACATCGAAACCGCCCTTAATGGCTAAATACGCCCTTAGACCATTTTTAGGCAAACTAAATGAGAGAACTTGCCCTTTAAAAGCTTGAAAAGTGCACCAGTTAGCCTGTGGTTTACCATCGAGCTTCGCTTGTAAATCACCCCCGCATAGCGCCATCTCACAATCAAAATCGATTCGTAACGCGCATTGCCCAAGCGTGATTTCCAACGCCGCTTGGTTGACTGGGTTGCCCAATAGATGATTGGCCCAGCTATAAGAGTAATCATCAACCGGTCCACCTTGCGTTAATCCAAGATGAGCAACACCAAATCGCCCAAAGTCTTGAATCAAACTCAACGGACCGGGCTTAATCACTGTCAGTGTTGGTTTAGCTTTTGTCTTAGCCATTTACGATGCCTCCACCCAACTCTACAAACTCTTGTTTTGAAATCGCGTTGAAACGGACTGTGTCACCAACATTAAGCAGAGACAGCGGTCTTTGCGTGATATCGGCGTTCTTCAATTGGCTATGATCGAACAACGGAAGCGGGCAATTGCCAATAATATTCCAGCCGCCCGGTGAATCCGAAGGGTACACAGCTGTTTTAGTATTCGCGATGGCGATACTGCCTTTGGGCACATTTAAGCGGGGTGTGGAGTGCCGGGGTAAGGCAAGCTCATTAACCACATCCGACATAAAGGCAAAGCCAGGCGTAAACCCAATAGCACTGACGCTGTATGTCTGTGAGGTGTGATATTGAATAATCTCGTCCAGAGACAGACCTTTGTCTTGATATCGGTCTAAATCGAGCGCCGTTTCTGGTGAGTAATAGGCAGGAAGCTCAATCGTATCGCGAGTTTTACTAATACTAGAAAAGGTCGATAGAGCGTGATTCAACAAATTATTGAGTTGTTCAATGAGCTGCTGTTCTGATATTCGATAAGGTAGGTAATCGACCAATATAGTTTGGTAAGCCGGCGTCACATTCATCAACACCGGTGCTAAATTTTGGCGAATGGCATCGGAAAAGTGAGCCATGTAATGCGCATATTCGGCGCTAGATTGATTATTTGAAGGCGATAGTGTCAAAGTCACTAAAACGCTGCATTCCGCGACTGGCGCTATATTGAATTCAATCTGATTCGTCGTCATTTCGTTTCCATACGTTTGTTATCTTGCCTTTTTTAGCTTACTTGGCGTGTCTCACTTCCGTGTCCAAGCCAATACAAATCAATTAGATCTCACGAGCGATTAGACCATGCGTCATACCAATCACACGCTTCATACTAATTAAAAGCGTTGAGGTCTTGTCTGATTTTTCTAATTAATGCGATGGATTGAGGGTTATCACCATGAACACAGATAGTATCAGCTTCAATAGGCAGTCTTTCGCCCTCTAAAGTCGTAACCGAGCCATAGTTAATGATTTGCATAACTTGGTTATAGATATCGTCTTGATTGACGTAAACCGAGCCTTTTTGAGTACGTGGCGCTAATTGTCCGTTATTTAAATAAGCACGGTCGGCAAACGCTTCAAACAAGAGAGGCAAGTCATGGTCGTCAGCAATATCCAAATACTGTTGATTGTCTGATGAAGAGAGAATCATCAACGGGATGTTAAACTCAGCGACGGATTGGGCTACCGCATTGAACACATCAATGTTTGCCATCATATCGTTATAAAGAGCGCCATGAGGTTTCACATAGCCAACAGTGGTATGGTGATAGCGGCAAAGGGCTTGTAATGCACCGACTTGATAACAAACCAGCTCACTGATTTCGTCCATGGTGTGTGGAATAGAACGGCGACCAAAACCAACGAGATCTTGATAACCGGGATGAGCACCAATTTGGGTGTGATAGTGCTGCGCCAGTTTTATCGTCTTGGACATAACGTGCGGATCAGACGCGTGGAAGCCACAAGCGATGTTTGCCATATCGACCCATTCCATGACCGACTCGTCATCGCCCATCTTCCAATTGCCGAAACTTTCTCCCATGTCGCAATTAAGCAAAATCTTCGTTGTCACGTGGTGCTAATCCTTTACGTTGAGGTAAGTAATGACGGTCTTATAAATACCATAAATAAACAGTGACCTAACTCAAACTTTCGACACCGTAGATTTACCAGTATGGCATTTCATATATAGTTGAACTATTGATTAAAGGATTAATATCTATCTGTATATTAGGTGAGCACATGATATCCCGCCAGGTTTGCTTAGGACTAGCATTAACGATACCTGTTTTTGTCTCTGCTCAAGAAAACTCTCTAGACCAGCTCATGTCGATGAGCCTTGAAGAGTTGTCTATGTTAGATGTCGAAATGGAAACGGCTTCGAAAGTGACACAAAAACTTACCGAGATTTGTGTCAACCAAGAGTCCGTATATGTGAGGATCTCTCATGAATTCTAAGTGGCTCAAGTACCGTATTAAGCTCGGTTTTACGAAACTCAGCCTTGCCACTATAGCTATGTTTATTGTGCCTTTGAATACATCGGCGGCTAGTTTCAAGCCTTATGAAGTGAAAGCGGTGTACCTTTTTAGAATTGCCAACTTTATTCGTTGGAACGACGAGAGCACCATGAATACGGTTAACTTCTGTGTGATTGGCGATGAGAAGGTAAGCAAAGCACTGACGTCGATTACACAAGGGAAATCTATTCGTTCTCTCGCTATTCAAGTACATCAATTGGTGACTCCTAAGTGTGATATCACTTATCTATCTGATCTCGATAATGATGAATTTAGCCGTAAAGCCCACTCACCACATACTGTGACGATTAGCGATATCCCAAACTTTACGGACATGGGAGGAGTCATTGAGCTAACGCACATCGATAATAAGCTAAAGCCTAAGATCAACTTAGTGAATGCAAGACGCGGTGAATACGTCATTGGCTCAAACCTGTTACGAATCGCTATAGTGGAGGGCCAATAATGTTGTCTTTCATTAATAATTTATCTATTAAAAACAAGCTGATATTACCGATTGTCATCTTCATCGCAGTTACTTTTGTGACGATTCAATCAATTAATTACACTGTCACTTTTGAGCGAGAGAAAGAGAGTCTTATTCAGCGAGTTAAAGTGTTAGCACAAGGTGTTGCTTATAACCTACAGGCCGCGATTCTATTTGAGGATAAATCTTCGGCTCAGGAGATTTTGTCAGCCTTCGTTGCGGATAAAGATATCGTCAGGGTGAAGCTCTATGACATTAATGAACAGCTTTTTGCGAGTTATCAAGTCAGTAATACGCTGGTTCCAAGGCCGAATACCGATGAATTAAATGACATCGCGGATCACCAATTTGCAATCTCCGAGAATTTCATCTTTTTGCTTGTTCCGGTGACGCTGGATGACGCTGTGATCGCTAACTTGAGAGTGACAATATCAAAAGAAACGTTTAATACGATCTTAACGAATATTTTCAAGGTTGCGGCCGTCTACTTGCTGTTTCTTGTGATCTTAGGCGGGGGATTGGTCAAATTGGTTCAACGCTTGATTATCGATCCAATGTTTGACCTTAATGAGGCGATGCAAGCTTTTGTTGAACGTCGTTCAGAACAACCAAAATTAGTCGCAACGAACCACGATGAGATAGGGGATCTGGTTCGAGCTTTTAATACCATGCTCGAAAGACTTCAACATCGTGACAACCAAATCAATTTTACGCTCGATAAACTACAAGAAGAAAAGTCGTTTGCAAATGAGGTAATTGAAACTGTTCAGCACTCGTTGTTGGTAGCCGATGAAAAAGGGTTCATCGTTCATGCGAACGCTGCTACTCGTGACATTTTTAAATGTACCGAAGCGTTTCTTGAAAATTTGTTGATCCAAGAGTTGATCGCGACAAAGCAAACTGGGCTCTTACAAGAGGTTATCGACGCTAAGATTGAGCTCAATGACGAACTACTCGAAACCACCGATCTCTTTCACTCAAAACGCTGGCTTCGTGTGAGTAGCCGTTCGTTGCCAAAGCACGGTCGTATTCTTTATGCAATCCAAGATGTCACGGGGATGGAAACGGCCATGAGTCGCCAGCGTATCGCTGCGGGTGTTTTCGAAAACAGTAAAGACGGCTTGATCGTGCTCAACTCATCCAATGTGATAACCATGGTTAACCCGGCGATCACACAACTTCTCGGTTATCACTCTGATCTGCTGGTGGGCAAAACACCATTTGAAGTATTTTCGTGGCAGCAATTTTCATCATTGATGCCGACAATTCGCAGTTCGTTAGACAACTATGGTCAATGGCAAGGCGAAGTGTGGGAGAAAAGCGCGTCCGGCACGTTAGTTCCAATGTTTGTCAAAGTGAATCGAATTGCCTCAGACAACGAGAAAGACGAGTTTGATATGGTATTAACGCTGTCTGATTTATCCAACGTTAAAGAGATGGAAAGACTCGAACACTTGGCTCATCACGATGCATTAACCGGGTTAGCGAATAGAGCGCAGCTGTATAAGGTTATGGATGATGTTGTCACGTCGAGCCACTATTCAAATCAGCATTTTGCGGTTATTTACTTGGATTTGGATGGCTTCAAAGAAGTGAATGACAACTATGGTCACGATGCGGGTGACGAAATCCTTAAAGAAGTGTCAAACCGGTTATTATCTCAGGTAAGAGCGGGGGATTTGGTTGCACGTTTGTCGGGTGATGAATTTGTTCTTATTATTAAACAGACAAACAAAGTCTTATTAGCGAAGTTAGCCGAGCGATTGTTGGATCTGATCGGGCAAGAAGTGAATTATAAACAGCGTTCACTTCATGTTGGGGCGAGCTTAGGTATCAATTTAGTTGATGGCTCAGAGCGTGATATTGACGTGATTCTAAAGGTTGCTGATGAGGCTATGTACCAAGCGAAACGCAAAGGAAAAGGTCAGTTTGTGTTCGCTCGTGAGGGTAAATAGGCACCGGTGTTTGTGAGCTCACCCTAAGTTGTTGTATCATAAGTGATAGGTTGAATATTTTTAATTAAAAGGTCTGCTAAGCATGAATGTTTTAGTTACAGGTGGCATGGGTTACATTGGTAGCCATACAAGTATCCAGATGATCAACGCAGGTATGACACCTGTACTTTTTGATAGCTTGTACAACAGCAAACCAAGCGTTCTAGAGCGCATCGAAAAAGTCTCGGGCGTTCGTCCCAACTTCATTGAAGGTGACGTTCGTGATAAAGCGCTTTTGACTGAAACTATGAAGCAACACAACATCGAAGCGGTTATCCATTTTGCTGGTCTGAAAGCCGTCGGAGAGTCTGTGGAAAAGCCTCTTGAATACTACGACAACAACGTAAACGGCACTTTAGTTCTTGTTGATGCAATGCGTGATGCGGGTGTAAAAACCTTGGTATTTAGCTCTTCAGCAACGGTATACGGTGATCCTGCAAGTGTGCCAATTACTGAAGACTTCCCAACAAGCGCTACCAACCCATATGGTCGTAGTAAACTAATGGTTGAAGAGTGTTTAACCGATTTCCAAAAAGCCAATCCTGATTGGAGCATTACACTGCTGCGTTACTTTAACCCTGTAGGTTCACATCCAAGTGGTGAGCTAGGTGAAGACCCGCAAGGTATCCCAAATAACCTAATGCCATTTGTCTCTCAAGTAGCAGTGGGCCGCCGTGAATTCCTATCTGTATTTGGTAGCGATTATCCAACAAAAGACGGGACTGGCGTTCGCGATTACATCCACGTAATGGATCTGTCTGATGGCCACATCGCAGCGCTTGAGAAAGTAGGGTGCAAAGACGGTCTTCATATCTACAACCTTGGTACGGGTAACGGTTCAAGTGTGTTAGACATGGTTAAAGCATTCGAACAAGCAAGCGGTAAAGAGATCCCTTACAAGCTAGTTGAACGCCGTCCTGGTGACATCGCAGAATGTTGGGCAGACCCAGCCAAAGCTCAGAAAGAACTTGGTTGGAATGCAAGACGTACACTGACTGAAATGACTGAAGATACATGGCGCTGGCAGTCAACCAATCCTGATGGTTTCCCTGGTTGATCTAGTTGTTTCATGAATAGTTAACTTACAAAAAGATGCTTTAGGGCATCTTTTTTGATCTAAATCGAATAAAAAGTAAATTAGTGGTTAAAAAGTATCATTCTGTATCTGTTGTGTTATTATCCACGCGAATTATATGTTTAATGTTAATTTTCTTTGGAGTTAATCATGGAACTAGGCCTAATCATCACTTTCATCATTGCTGCAGCAGTAATGGTTAAGAAAGAAATGGCAGAGAAGTAATTTCACTTTATCCCTTTTTGATACAATTTTTAGTGAAATAATAAAAGCCAGCATTTAGCTGGCTTTTTAGTATCTGCAATTCAGGTTTTTAACGAATTAGAATTCGTACTTAGCTGAAATACCGTAGTTTCTTTCTGCTTGAGAGTTCTCTTTATAAAGCTCATCATCGCCGCGAATATCATTCCAACGGTAGTACTCTTCGTTAGTTAAGTTGAATACTCCACCACGAATAGTAAGATCTTTCATTGGCTTGTAGTAAGCCGTCAAGTCAACAACCGTTGCACTCGGAAGCTCAGCTTGACCAGCGTTACCGCCGCTTTCGTCATCGAAGTTGATGTCTGAACCAGACTTGTTAGCCGTGTAGTTTAACTTAAGGCTAGTACCCCAGTTTTGGTTTGGAGCGTCGTAGTTAAGACCTAATACAGCATTCCAAGGGTTGACACTATTTAGTGCATTACCGTTTCCATCTTCACCTTCTGTGTATGAAGCAACGAAGTGAGTTGAGATACCCTTAGGTGCACCAACCAAAACATCCCATAGTAACGTGTTAGAGAATTCAACACCCTTAATTGTTGCCGAATCTAGGTTAACGTTAGAGTAGTGTGTCGTTCCGCCAACTTTTTTCGTTACCACTGTTTCGATGAAATCATCGTAATCACTGTAGTAAGCCGCTATTTCAGACGATGAAGCCTGTGTATTATGACGGTAACCTAGCTCGTAAGAGATACTGGTTTCTGACTTAAGGTCCGGGTTTGGATCGTTTACGTAACCATGTCCTGGGTTGTCATACGTGTAGTACAGTTCATCGAAAGAAGGGGCTCTAAAGCCTTGGCTAATCTGGCCAAAAATGGTGCCTGTATCAGTAAGTTTGTATGTTGAGCCTAAACGTCCAGTTACCGCAGAATCAGAGAAGTCCGTAAGTGACTCACCCGTATTTTTACCAGGGTCTGTAGAGAAGTAATCGAAACGAACACCTGGAGTAACAACAAGTTTGTCGTTCATTAGGCTAATTTCGTCTTGTACAAACAGACCAAACTTCTGCTCTTTAGCATCAGGAGTGTATACATAAAGCTGATCATCAGTATCAGGATCAGAGTTGTACTCCATGTTTGTATTGCTAATATCACTATGTGTGTATGTTGCACCATAAACTAGGTAATGGTTGTTAATCTGTTTATCTAGCTGAGTTTCGATCTCAAGCTTATCTTCGGTGTATTCATAGTCTTTTGTTTGAAGATTGTCATTGTTAGCAGGAACATAAGGTGGGAAACCGGGACCTGCCGGTTTAAAGCGCTTCGTCACCCCATTTTCTTCTTTAGAGATGTATGACACTTTGCTCGTCACTGTGTCAGCGATAGCGCCATCAGCGAACCAAATGTGTTTAATCGCAAATCGATTTTGCTCTGTATCATCTGCACCCGTGTAGCTATCGTAGCTTGAGTGATAAATATCAGAGTCAGAAGTATCCTTAATTAGCTCAGCTAGAAACTCGATACGGTGGCTTTCGTTCAATTGGTATTGCAATTTTACCAATAGGTTATCTGCAGATGTATCTTGATCTTCTACTGCGTAATTCTCTAAGTTATTAGAGTCGCGGAAGTTTTGAAGCTCTTCACCATCACGGCGAGTGTAGGCAACCAATGTTTCCAAATCACCAAATCGATTAGCTAATGCAACGTGCTCACTGAAAGAGTTATCTTCTGAAGAGTAAGACAGTTTCGCTTGGCCACCGAAGTCTTCGCCATCTTTCAAGAAATCAGAAGGGTCTTTGGTTTCGAATGCAACAACACCACCAATAGCGTCGCTTCCGTGTAAACTTGAAGCTGCACCTTTGATGATTTCAACGCTTTTCAGCATATCTGGGTCGATTGAGATACCGCTAGAGTTAATAAATGCATAAGGGCCACCATCAAATGAACCTGGTTGCGATGAGTCATCTACTAAGATCTTAACGCGCTTACCTTCCATGCCACGAATATTGATAGTTTGTGCACCTTGACGAGAGCTTGAGTTCATCGTTACACCCGGAGTGTATTCGAAGATTTCATTAACATCTTTTGCCATGTTCTCTTCGATTTGCTCGTCAGAGATGACCGTCACAGAAGCTGCTGTATTGATAAGTGTTTGATTAGTACGAGTCGAAGATACAACAACCTCGTCAAATAGGGCATAATCTTCAGCAAAGGCTGATGTTGATGAAAGCGCTAAAACGATTGAAGCAGAGAGTAGGGATTGCTTATACATCTGATAGTTACCTTAATTCCATAGTATTATCTTGATTTGGGAAAGATAATATTGGATCTAAATGATAATTACTATTATTTGCATTTCAATTTATTTGTACTTTTGTCATTAAAAATACGCTTAAACCGTATAACTCATTGTATTAAAAGACCTTTAATGGTTCCATTTATCTGGTGAATGCTTCCATTTTTGTGATTAACCTCTCATTTATAAAGTAGGAAACTGATGCATAGTCCAATAACACTTGAAGCATTACACATATTAGATGCCATCGACCGACGTGGAAGTTTCGCCGCTGCAGCCAATGAAATGGACAGAGCACCTTCATCACTCAGTTATCAAATCCAGAAGCTTGAACAAGATCTGGACATCATGATTTTTGACCGTTCTGGACATCGTGCAAACTTCACAGAAGCGGGCCAGTTGATACTTGAGCAAGGTAGGGTAATTCTTGGAGCAACAGAACGCCTTGTTAATGAGGCAAGCATTCTAGCCAATGGTTGGGAGCTCGATTTGACCATCGCCTTTGATGGCATTATCCCGATTGCTAACTTTTTCCCACTGGTAGATGAACTAGGAAAAATCAGTAAAACACGCGTTCGTTTGCAAGAGGAAATCTTAGCGGGTTGTTGGGAATCTCTCACAGATGGTCGTGCTGACTTATTGATATGCCCTAAGCTCGATACAATTCCAAACGATATGAAAAGTGACGTAATTGGTAAAATGGAGATGGTGTGGGTCGCGGCATCAAGCCACTATGTTCACAATCGTTCTGGTGAATTCGATCAGAAGGCGAGAGAAAGTTACAGGGTTATTGCCATTGCAGACACCGCACGCGATCAGCCAGCACTAAGCATCAATATTCTAGAGAAACAGCCACGTTTAACCGTGACAAGCTTTCCTGCGAAAGTAGAGGCTTTGACATCAGGACTAGGGATTGGCACCTTACCGAATAGTGTCGCTAAACCTTTGATTGAATCTGGCGTACTACAGCAGATCTCCGGTACAGAACCACAACCGATCGATATTGTTATGGCTTGGCGACGCAACAAAATGGGCGACGCCAAGTCTTGGTGTATCCAACATCTTAAAAAGACATGGGCGTTAAAGTAACGGTAACACCATATCTGCAGTACCATCTTCAAAACTGATATCTAGCTTAAAACCGAGCTTTTGAGCTAGTGTCAGCATCCCTCTATTGGTTGGCATCGTCATACCCGACATCTGCTTGGTCTGCTTCGCACGGCAGTAATCGATAACCTTGGTCATAAGAATGCGACCTAGACCAACACCTTTAAGGTCAGAACGAATCAATATTGCGAATTCGGCGTCTGTGTTCTCAGGGTTAATCAGCGCACGGGACACGCCGATGATCGCTGGAACGCCTTGTTCCTCGCGAACGACCACAAAGGCGATTTCTCTATCGAAATCAATCTGAGTGAAATTCGCCAACGCCTCATGATTGAATTCACCGACATCACTAAAGAAACGCTTATAGAGATCTTCCTTAGACACACGGTTAATGAAGTCAGCATGAAGCGGTTCATCTTCGGGAAGAATAGGGCGTAACAACACTTCGGTTCCATCTTTTAGCTGGATACGTTCTTCAAGCTCGACCGGATAAGGGCGAATCGCAAGACGTTCCTGTGGATCACCTTCGTACGCTTTCAAGAGGATATCGGCATCTAATATCGTGAACTTGTCACCATTGGCCAGTACTGGATGGATATCCAAATCATGTATTTCAGGGCAATCCACTACCATTTGCGATATACGTACCAATAACTCAGACAAACCTTCTATATCGATGGGGTTAGGGAGTTTTTGTAGACGAATCTTGCCGCTTTTTATCGCTCGAATAATCAAGTAACGCGCCAGTGTCATGTTGAGCGGTGGAAAAGCAGCTGCGGCATCAATCGACTCATCCCACTCCGAACCACCTTGTCCAAGTAATATGATTGGGCCGAAGGTTTCGTCTGTTGTAACCTTAATACGCAACTCTTGGCCGCCCGCGAGCTTAGCCATACCTTGAATTAACAAGCCGTGGATGTTTGCTGTAGGGAAGGATAATTGAGAACGATCGAGAATTGCCTGAGCCGCATTGGCAACTTCACTGCTGTTTCGCAAATTGAGCATCACGCCTTGTACGTCTGACTTATGTGCAATATCCGGCGAACGTAATTTTACTGCGACGGGATAACCGATCGTTTCAGCGATGTGTACCGCTTCACTTGGGTCAGAAGCGATCCAAGTTGGTAACACATCGAGGTTGAAGCTCTTGAAAAACTGACTGTTTTGGTGAGTATCAAGGCTAACTGTATCTTTATCCAGTAGTTTTCTTTCTATCCAACCTTTCGCATCTGCTAGATCTTCAATGTGTACTTTTTCTGCAGTGGTCGGCGTTTCCATTAACTGACGTTGGTTACGTCTGTACTCGACTAAGTGCATGAATGCGACCACAGAGCTTTCAGGGGTCCGATAAGTTGGGAAACCCGCTTCGGTAAACAGCTTTCGTGCGGGCCTTGCTGTTAGCTCACCAGACCAATTCGTCAGGATGTTAAAGCGCTTGTGGCGAGGGTGCTTCTTAATCGCTTCAATAATTCGTTCTGCCGTTTTAGCGGAATGTGCGACCGCTGAAGGGCTGTGCATGATAAGAATCGCGTCTGCTTCATCGCCATCGAGTAAGATGTTTATAGTGTCGATATAACGTTGATCACCAGCGTCGCCGACAATATCGATAGGATTGCTATGAGACCAACTCGATGGTAAAACCTTGTTCAACTTATCAAGTGTCTCTTCTGAAAACTCTGCGAGCTTACCACCGCGGTCAAATAGGGTGTCCACAGCCATAATCGCAGGGCCGCCACCATTAGTAACAATAGCCAAGCGCTCGCCTCGCAATGGTACTGAATGAGTCAGTGTTTCTACCGCAGCAAACAGTTCATGTAAGTTCTTAACTCGTAGCATGCCGCTGCGTCGGATTGCGGAATCATAAATAATATCTAATGTGTCGGCACCGCCAGTGTGAGCCATTGCTGCGGCTCTGCCTTTCGCCGTTCGACCGCCTTTCAACACCAAAATTCGTCGGTTACGCGAAGCCGCACGCGCTGCAGAAATAAAGCGCCTCGCATCAGTAATGCTGTCTACATAAAGCAATATCGCTTCGGTGTGAGAGTCGGTACTGAGATAATCCAATAACTCCGAGAATTCGATATCGCTACCATTGCCTATAGAGATAAACGCCGAAAAACCGATCTCTTTGTCATTAGCCCAATCGAGAATAGTGGTACACACAGCTGCCGACTGAGAAACAAAGGCGATCTTACCGGGTAATGCTGTCACTGGAGAGAATGAGGCGTTCAAATTTAACCAAGGAACAATCACCCCCAAACTATTGGAACCCAACACTCGAATGTTGTGCTTTTTGGCAATCGCTAGGCATCGTTCATCATACGTCTCACCATTATCGCTTTCTTGCTGCATGTCTGAAGAAAGCACAATGACAGAGGCTATACCTTTCTCAGCCAGTTCTTCAAAAATAGCGACATTACGGGTCGCATTGGTACACAAGATTGCGAGGTCAGGAACAATCGGTAACGACAAAATGTTCTTGTAAGAAAGCACACCGGCCACTGAATCATATTTCGGCGTAACCGGCATCACCGCACCTTTAAAATCCCCATGCAACAAATTGTTCATAACAATATATCCTGCGCGTGTTTCTCGTTGAGAAGCACCAACAACAGCGATTGAACGGGGTTTAAGTAGGGGATCAAGATGATTCATAGACATATCCTAGCAATGCACGTAAGTTCATCGTAACTTACTTTGCACTCACAGGTTGATGGCAAATTCACCGAATTCAGATGAATAAGCAAACACTGCATAAAGTTTGTGAAATAGGTCACCCACTAATGGTGTATAATCCCAAAGTTAACTTGATTCTAAACCGACGTATCGGCATGATTTATAGTAATTATTATTAAGGATATAGAGCTTTCCATGAAAAAATTTGCAATTGTGACTTTGCCACTGCTCTTGGCTGCGTGTGTATCTGACGACTACGTTACCAATGTCACTTCAGATAGTTATCAAGAAGAGTACAAAACGGCAAAAGTTGAAGCTCCAGTTGTATCTCAATCTGAGCAAACAAGCGTTGTTGAAGAAAATGTTGTCAACGTTATCAGAACCGAACCTGTTGAACAGAAAGTCGCTCAAACGACTCAAGCTAAGCCAGTTGCAGTAGTGACAGGCCCAACCAAGAAACAACAAGACATGAACCAACGTTTTGGTTACACAGTTCAAGTTGTTGCTGTTGGCAGCCAAAGTAAAGTCGATTCTTTCGTGAAAATGCTACCTACGACTTCTCAACCAGTTTGGGAAAACTACAAAATGGTTAACGGCACTAAGTGGTTCACGGTACTTTATGGTGACTACGCAACACGCTTAGAAGCTAAAAAGGCAATCTCAACACTGCCGAACACTTTCCAAAACTTGAAGCCGTTCGTTAAGAGCATTGATGACATCAAGAACTCTGAATACCCAACGCTTAACAAGTTGAACTAAGTTTTGATTCATAAAGAAGGGGCAAATGCTCCTTCTTTTGTTTTAAGACTCGCTGTTTTGTTTAATAGTTAATCGCTCGATCTTTCGAACGCAATTTTAACAATCAAAACACTGTACCTATCTCGACTTTTGTTTATCATTGAAGTCAGTACTCCTAGTTTCAAGGACCGAATTTACCCATGAACACCACAAACATCCTTCTACTTTGCGGCGGTGGATCTTCAGAGCATGAAGTATCTTTAGTTTCAGCCAATTACCTTTTTGAACAACTTAATAGCGTTGCAGATTTTAACGTTGTAAGAGTTGAAATTAAGAACGAAGGCTGGTGTCTTGATTCAGGTGAATTGGTTTATCTTGATATTAACGACCAAACCTTACGCGGTGACAATTTAACATCTAAAGTCGATTTCATTGTGCCGTGCATACACGGTTTCCCAGGTGAAACAGGTGACATTCAATCACTGTTTGAAATGGCTAAAATTCCATACCTAGGTTGTGGTCCAGAAGCAAGCAACAACAGCTTTAACAAAATCACGTCAAAGCTTTGGTACGACGCACTTGGTATTCCAAACACGCCGTACCTGTTCTTATCAGACAACAATGATCAAGCTCACTCACAAGCAACTCAAGCATTTGAAAAGTGGGGTAAAGTGTTTGTGAAAGCGGCTCGTCAAGGTTCTTCTGTAGGTTGTTACCAAGTTAACCAAGTAGAAGATTTAAGCGAGGCTATCAACAAGGCGTTCACTTTCTCGGACCAAGTATTGGTTGAGAAATCAGTGGTGCCTAGAGAGCTAGAAATTGCTGCTTATGAAATCGATGGCGAGCTACACATCAGCAAGCCGGGTGAGGTGATTGCACCGAATGGCGCATTTTACTCTTACGAAGAGAAGTACAGTGCAGACAGCCACTCGATCACTGAAGTTGAAGCAAGTAATTTAACTGACGAACAGCGTGAATTGATTGCAGACAGCGCACGAAAAGTCTTCACCCAGATGAAGCTTCGTCACTTGTCTCGTATCGACTTCTTTTTAACGCAAGACAACGAGATCTACCTGAACGAAGTCAACACCTTCCCAGGTATGACGCCAATCTCCATGTTCCCTAAAATGGTTGAGCATGACGGCCACAAATTCAGCCAGTTCTTAGAAAACTGCGTGAGAACAAGCCTTTCTTAGGTTTCTAACTCGTTTTCGTTCACTTAGAGCTGAACCAACAAGTGCCTTGAGCTTTCGCCAAGGCGCTTTTTGTTTTTAACGCTAACCGTTTTTACAAATATCGTTTTAACCATAACTTATATCAAAATAGTAATATCCAAGTAATCTGCGACCCGTCATTGCCAAGGTATTAACGCCTTAAACTTCATCTTCTCACTATCAGCCGTTCCCGTGAAACCGACATATTGAGCTGGCATTGCCGGGCTAAGCCAACGACCAAAGTCCTGAATCTCTCTCACCTTAAGACCTTGTTTCGACAACTCTTGTGCAGCACCAACACGAATCGAATTTCCAGAGAAATGGTGATTTTCTGGCAGTTGAAGTAAGTCGCTAGCTCTTCTCAATATCCTATAGATGGACGAATCATCTAAAGGCTGCAAACCAATATTCTCATGCTTGTCTATCGCACGAAATACTGGCAAGTCATCTTGTATACCAGTAAACGAAAGCCAACGTTGAAGTGCAACACTGGCTATTTGTGACAACTGATAAGCCGAATCTTTGACTGTTACTTGGTAATGATCTTCAACGTACTCAACATCACTCATCGATAACAACTTAAGCTCTGAGCGCTTTAAAGCACACTCGAACATCACGTTATAAATAGCAATGTCTCTGATCTCTTTCAGGTTTGCTTTCTCATGGGAGAGTAACGTATTCAAATCAGTGAGATGCACAGATGTCATAGCATTGGTTTGTTTAGCGTCGCCGGCCATTTGAGATTGTAAGTGGAGTAGGGTAAAGCGAACTTGCCTGTGCTTGATCGGGTTAGCAAAGCTCAACACAGTATGTAACATGCTAAGCGTTGCAGTGTAACGTTTTAGCGATGCGTATTTTCTATCGTTAGACTCCGTTTCAAGAAAACGACGAACAGCGGTTATAGATGCGGGAAGTGTGTTAATACGATGTTTGGTACAGAACGCATGATAGCGATTCCAATCACTGTAAATGCCCAACAGTGAATTGCGAGAGTATTGAAATCCTGTCAACTCATCTATAATTTCTATTGTCGCGTTGCTGTTTAATTTTTCAACAAATGAATTAATTATCACAGAGTCAGTTAAAATAGGGACTTTTTTTCTCAAATTACCATACCTCGACAGGTGTTTTTACCATATTATGCTTGATATCATTATTAGTATACTTATGATTAATGCAGTGAAAACAGAAAGATGATTAATAGATATGGCTAATTCAATTTACCGAAGCGTCCATCTTCAATCGATAGATGCTAACAACACAGTTTGGCGTGCTAAGTTAAAAAACAACGTTATTCAGGGCAACCTAGCTGCCGTGAAAAAGAGTATTGATTGGTGGATTGATACCGCATCTATTATTGATCCAAAAGAATTCATGTCATTAAATAAGTCGAGAGGAACTGGTGGCTCGACTGAAAACTTCAACGGCTACCAAATCAAGAATGACACCGGTGAGCCTAATGTGTGGTATTGCATGTTTAACGGTCGCTTAATCAAAGGCGGCAAGGTTGCAATCCAACGCCATATAGAAGCTTACTTACTCGCAAAACAAAAAGCAGAGCAACAAAAGAAGTAAATTATGAGCCTAGTATATTCAACAGAAACAGGTCGCATTAAGCCTGAAGAAGAGAAAGTCCAACGTCCTAAAGGCGATGGTATCGTTCGAATCCAAAAAGAAACCAAAGGCCGTAAAGGCAAAGGCGTTTCTGTCGTAACTGGCTTAGACCTAGATGACGCACCATTAAAACTAATGGCAGCAGAACTCAAGAAAGTTTGCGGCTGCGGTGGCTCAGTAAAAGATGGCAACATCGAAATTCAAGGTGACGCGCGCGACAAGATCAAAGCGCACCTTGAAAAGAAAGGCTACAAAGTTAAATTTGCTGGCGGTTAATCTCTAACTAATACCAGGGTTAAAATCGAAGATTATTATCACTGGTTATTAGGTATTTTATGGTAAATAGCCAGTATGGTTAAATACACAGTATAAATTAGAGAATATCGGCACAATACAAAGGCAGGGCATCACACAAAGATACCTGCCTTATAAACATCAAAATCCATTTAACATAACGTACATAATACGCAGTTAATAATGCGTGTAGTTAATTCTAAAGGTAGTATTCTCATCTTTTGTCCTTAAAATCCTTGTTCCAACTGACTCTCACGCTTCTTGCGCCGTTCAGAGTTTTCTTATCGCATTTGAAATCTAATAATTATATGTACGGCCAGCGTCTACACAATTCAATCTTCATTCAGAAAATCTAATTGACGCGAAACTTTGTCCGTCTGGTTTAACTTATATGCCACTTCTCTGTTTGCACTAACGGTTCGCTGCGCTGTGTGCAATTCTTGTAAGCATTGCTGTTGTTTCTATTCCAGATTTCACACACGCGACCAATGTTTCTTATCAACTGCACATGCTTAGCTCTCGTTTAAATCCATCAACTAATAAAGTTCGTGTGTCTTATGTAGACCCGCACACAGATTTTTCAAACCTTCTTAACGATTCTCTCTAGAGTTAGTACTTTGTGTTCAGTTTGCATAGATTCATTACACTTATTGCTGGTACACAACACCGATACTTGGGAGATCCATAATCACGGTTTGCCCTGAAATTACGTTCAATTGGACTTAGGTAGCTTTGGTAATAAACCTAAGAGTTACTTTAAACCCATTGCGCTTAATTTTTCTTTACTTGTTTTCTCTAACTGATATGCCTGCTTTGAAGTCGCAATGGTGTTACCGCCTGAGATTAGAAAGCTTATAATGTTTATCGACACATGTAATCAATAAGTAAAGTGACACTGTAGCTAGCTATACAGGTAAAGCTTGGTCCTATGGAACACAAAATAAAGAACCCAAATAATAACTGTATATTTACACAGTTAAATTATTATCCCCTTAAAAACGTTACCTTTCGTATAAATACCGAACAAAAACAACGCTATTTAGGCATATATCTGTCGCTGGGCGCGTATTTTTGCCTAGCAATCACGCTAGTGTTTTAATACGCTCATGGATAAGAACTACATCATCACACCTGACAGATAGCCTACGCGCGTAAATACGGACAGAGACCACGATGGTGGCACCGTAGGCTCATTACATAAGTCAGAAGATGGAATTAAGTTACAGCGTGACTTTGAACAAACCTATAGCTTACCCTTCTGTGAAATTGAGTACGTTAAGAGATCGACCCAAAATAAAGGGCTCGATCTCTCAACGTTCGATTCGGTCACCATCAATATAGAATATGAAGGTCAAGAGGAGCCAAGGTTTCGATTCTACATACGTAACCACGACGACAACTACAGCGCTCAAAGCGACCCTATTTCTAACAAGTTAGCATTCTCAAAGTGATACGCGCCGCATTCCTTAATCGACTTCTACACAACACCTTACGCCTCGTAAGCTTTTTAAATACTTATTCTGTAAAGCACATATGTGGAAACGAAGCTTGCTCTAAGCGGTGGTAAGCCATTCGCGATATCGGTTTTGAACATTACCGCTGTGGATTGTTTCACTCTGTTCTTAGATAAAATCCTCATTTGTCTGCTTCTGATCATTCATGGATTCTCATCCGTTCAAAATACAAGTCACAACGTCACTAGCCGTAAAAACACTATATATTTAGCCATTTAGACATGGTGACACAAATACTGACACCTAAAGTGGCGATTGTTTTACTTTCAGATCTTGCTGTAATTTAATTACAACTCAAAGCCGAGGAATGCCTGAAAAGTGGATTACTCCGACATAACTTGCTGAATATACGGTATTTAATGGTTTTGGGTAGATCGGAATTTAGGGTAACTAAAGAGTTCGGATGTACGAGATAATATACTAGAGGGTAATATATTTAGTTATAGTGCACTAAGGTAATAAAAAAGAAGGGCTGATGCCCTACTCTTCTTTATTACTCATTTCTTCACGAATTTGCTCAGCAACGATTTTGATAGCTTGTGCTGTGCTGATGCCCTGAGTCATCATTTCTTGAATTCGTTCAACAGCTTTCTGTTGTTCTTCGTGAGAAAGGGTTGGTAAGTCGTTTAGCATGCTCTGCTCCTTTATTTAGGAGCAGAACTATATAAGGACTGTTAGTAACTAGCAAGGAAATTGATGGATGCACCCATTGCATTTTCATTCGTGTAGTTAGCACTTAGATCTAGCTGAAACAAGTTCAATGGCGAGATACCAACACCAGCTGTCACTGTTCCTTCTGAATCAGAGTAAGCCAGGTTCTTGTAATACCCTCCCCTTAGCTTAAGCTGACGTAACAGGTCGACTTCAGTACCAACACGAATCATCTGTTCGTTGTCTTCGAACGAAGTAAACTTCTCTGCTTCATTCAAATCATAATCAACACTCAACGTAAAGTAATCAGAAACGATCCCCGCACCAACAGTGTAGACAGGCCCCAGGTTATAAGAATGACTCGATGTTACTGTTCTTGTAGCCCCTGTGCTGCTTGTTAGCTGTTGGCTAACGGATTTAGTTTCAATCTCACGGTCTATAATATTCGTTGCAGAAAAACCCACTCTAAATGGGCCGTAAAACCAAAGCGCACCTGCATCAATATTAAATGTAGTTTCCGCGGTGTCGTTTTCTCGAACATCACTTAGATCGTAGTTTTGTGCCGAGGCAATGTAGTTATACGTATAGATTCTTTGGAGTTTTGGAGAAATACCAAACGACAAATGTTGTCCCATGAACGTTTGATATTTTGCTAATGATATACCAGCTTCCATAATGCCAATAGAAACAGCTTTAACAGCAGTTAACTCAGCATTAACCAAGTCACTATTAGCAGCGTCACTAGATGTATCAGGGGTTACAAATGATTCAGTGTATGCTTTTGCAAATACGTTTGCTGCAATATACTGATTTGGTAGAGCGAATGCTACAACACCACCTAAATCAACATTCAGGCTATCACCATTAAGAGCATCTAGATCAGAACCAGTCACAGTACCTGACTCAATGCTGTCAACTAAATTATCGATATCATCAACTAAGTTATTAGGGTCATTATAATTACCGCCAAAACTTGGCGTGATCATTCCCATGTCATCATTACGACGATAAATCGCAACAAGTGCTGGGTTATAGAATGGAGCAGTTAGGAAGTTTGCTGAAACAACACCAACACCACCCATCGCATCACCACGCGCTTCAATGGCGTAGTTTGCTGCTGAAAGAGGAAGACTGGCGAATGCAATTGACGCTGCGAGTAGTTTTGTGGTTTTTTTCATGCCGTTTATCTTTGTTAGATCCCTTACATAGTTAACGGCACAATTTTAAATTACTTTAACTCTTCTTCGCTAGAAATATCATAAGTTTTGCTGATAGTTTGTGCTTGTTCTATCGCTATGTCGCCTTGCCAGCGTGAATGCACCATTGAAACCGCTAAAACATAGCGATCATTAGGAAGTTCTTCACCAGTAAGGTTCATTGGATAATCAGATTCGTAGCTCTTGCCCCAGACCTGTTCATAGTGTTCATCAACGTAATCGTACAAACCGATTTCGAGCTTAGGGAGCGGACAATAAGGATTGAGTAGTTCTTTTTTATCGATTCGCCACGTGTCTTTTGATGCCCAGCGAACTTGTTGACGCATGGCAACTTCACCCAAAACAACCCAAGTGCTCCAAGACTTTCCGCCATCACCTTTAACGCTTAAACGGTATAAACCGGATTCAAGTTGAGAGGCTAAATTGTAACGCTTGCGGTATAGACTCACCGATGCGTTGTTAACCACTTCACTGTCTTTGGTTAACTCACTGTCCGAAGAAACGATCTTATCGACCCACTTCTCGAAGGTAATGTCTTGAATGTTGTTTTCGGATTCAACATTAATCGATACACGAAAGGTATCTCGGCCAGGGCTTTGAATGATGTGTCTTTTAACGACGACTGAACTAATCCAATCTGGGAGTGTTTTTCTGGTGAGAGTTTTACCACAATCTTTGTTCAATGCTTGATCGAACAGTTCATTGAGGTGATCTTCTCGTGATTGAGACGAGTTGATTTGCCAAACTTCCACTAATGAGTCAAACATCTGAGGTAAATCATTATCTAGCAGATGTTTATGAACTTGAGTCAGAGCATCGCTGCTCTTAAACCAATCCGTTGCTTGCGCGGTATTCGCTACGCAAGAAAACATTAATAGTGGAAGTAAGGCTATTCTCATTACGCTTTCATCTTGTAACCAACGCCACGCAGCGTTTCAATTTCTAGACCCGGCAGTTTCTGTCTTAGTTGCAGAACGTGCGTGTCTACCGTACGTGTTGTTGGGAAATGGTTGTAACCCCATACATGGTCAAGCAGTTCATCACGTGTAAACACACGTCCAAGGTTACTTGCCAAGAACAGTAGAAGGTCAAATTCAGTGCGCGTTAACGTTACTTCCTGTTCATTGAAAAACACTTCACGTGTCGCTTTATCGATAACAAGATTCTGAGCGATAACTTTTGATGCATCTTGTTCTTCAGAATCTGGCAGGCGAAGTTGAGCACGAATTCGAGCAAATAGCTCAGCCTCTGCGAATGGCTTTGTTAAGTAGTCGTTTGCACCTGAATCTAGGCCCGCTACTTTGTCTTTTACTGTCACGAGAGCCGTCAGCAAAATAACTGGGATATCTTTCTTTTTCTTCCAACCTGGAAGTGAATCTACTGAGTCGCCATCAGGAAGTTGACGGTCTAGAATCACTAGATCCGCTTGTTCCCAGTAGCCTTCAACTTCAGAGATCAGTTCTGCATGCAAACATTCATATCCAGCTTGCTCAAGGCTAACTAATAAACCGTCAGCTAAATTTTTATCATCTTCAACGAGAAGCAATGTCTGTTTCACAAGGTATCTCCAAAATAAATGTTGTTGGGGGGCCGATAAGCGTCATGTGACCGCCCATTTTTCCAACCATAGATTCCACTATCGTCAGACCTAAACCGAGTCCACTCTTACTTACGAATGGCTTTCTTAGTTGCCCCCAATCTTTGCGAGACAAGTCTCCATTATCTATAACTTTGAATGTCAGCTTCTTGTCAGAAGTATTCAGTTCTAGAATTACTGGAGCCACACCGTATTTCACGGCATTTCTGATTAGGTTATCGATGCACGTTCCCAACCAATATACGTTCACTTTTGCAGCTATATCTTTGTTTACACGGAGTTCAATCCCCGGCGCAAAGTCTTCTTCAACTTTGTATTGGAGCCACTCTTCAACACTTGGCACCCACTCTGTTGCGAGCGGTTGATTATCTGATTGCAGGTAATCTTTACTTGCTTCCGCCAACTGTCTTAAACGGCGTGTATCTTCACACAGCCTACGGAACTCATCATATACCGATTCTGGTAAGTGTTCGAACTCACGCCTGAACCCTTCCACCGTCAATGACAAACTCGCAATCGGCGTTCTTAATTCGTGCGTTAGGATTTGAAGAACCAGCATGCGACTCTTCATCTCTTGTTTCTTGCTGTTCCAGCGGTAAATCGCCCAACCTAAGACAAGCATGATGTTGGCAATAACCAAGATAAACATGGCGACTTGCAGAAGCTCTGAATGATCTTCTATTTCCCAACATACATTACCGCGCTGAACAAAACAGCTTTTGCCTTCTGAAGACAAACTGAACGATAATCCAGAAAGTGTCGCGTTTTCATTCCAGGCTGATTCTTTGTACAGGTAATATCTGTCGCCGCGTTTTACCCACATTTCGTCAAGCTCGACAAACATGCTAGCACCAGCTAACAGTGCCGTGATGGCCTCACTGTCCATGTTCTGTAAACGAGATAACAGTTCATCATGTTCAGTATTTGGACGCTCTTGAATATGCATAAAGCGTTTCAAAGAGTCGAACTTGTCAGGATACTTCTCTACGTATCGCGCCGCATAAGAACCACCACCAGGGTGAATCAAGCCACTACGGCTAAACCAACGATCAGAAAGCTTGGTTCCTTTACACATTGCACGAGTAAAGACCAAAGGTTCGGTGATCAACGGGCTTAACGGTAATTTCCCGCTACACGTTTTTGATAATTGGTATAAACGCTGTATGTCTTTTAATGGGTACTCTGCGGTTTGTGGCAGCATAGAAGACGGCATGATCAAACGTGTTGGATAATCAGCCTGCAACAATCGAATATCATAAGATTCGATTGCGGTTTCATGATCAAAGAGTTTGGTGAAATTATCGATACGCTCAGGTAAAGAGTCAGCAAGCGCGTTTGCAGACACAGATAACGTAGCGATAAGAAGAGTAAATGTTCTTTTGATGATCACAAACCAACGCAAATTCATATAGATCAACCAAATATATACCATTCGCTATCAAAGATAAATTTTTAACCGCATGAAAAACTTTGAGAATGGCGAGCTACAGAGATAAAGGCCAATATATTACGGCCACATTGTACATACGTACTAGTAGGCTGATTGGCAAGCCAAACCTCAATTGCGACAAGTTTTGCATCAGGCTTCGTCAACTTCGTATCAACTGAGATCACACATAGAGTCGCTTTCGTAAGATAAAAAAAGGAGCTCAAATGAGCTCCTTATCGAGTTGTTACATATTGTTTAGAGGTGATCTCTATAGATGTTCTAAGATACTTAGACAACTCTTTTTAGCATCGCCAAACAGCATCTGCGTGTTCTCTTTGAAGAACAGTGGGTTTTGCACACCGGCGTAACCTGTGTTCATCGAACGCTTGAATACGATAACATTCTGAGCGTTCCAAACTTCAAGTACTGGCATACCAGCAATTGGGCTGTTTGGATCTTCAAGTGCTGCAGGGTTTACGGTGTCATTCGCACCAATTACCAATACAGTATCTGTCTCATCGAAGTCATCGTTGATTTCGTCCATTTCTAGAACGATATCGTACGGCACTTTCGCTTCAGCAAGCAGTACGTTCATGTGACCCGGTAACCTACCAGCAACTGGGTGGATACCAAATCGAACATTAATGCCCTGCGCTCGTAGCTTCTCAGTGATTTCATGCACTGGGTATTGTGCTTGAGCTACTGCCATGCCGTATCCAGGAGTGATGATTACTGACTTAGAGTTTTTCAGCATATCAGCCACATCTTCAGCTGATGTTTCGCGGTGTTCACCTTGCTCTTCATCGCCATCAGACACAACCACTTCTTGGCCGAATCCACCAGCAATAACGCTGATGAAAGAGCGGTTCATCGCCTTACACATAATGTAAGACAGAATCGCACCCGACGAACCAACCAATGCACCAGTTACGATAAGCAGATCGTTTGCAAGCATGAAACCTGCCGCTGCTGCTGCCCAACCAGAGTACGAGTTCAGCATAGAGACAACTACTGGCATATCTGCACCGCCAATCGATGCCACTAGGTGGTAACCGAATGCGAATGCGATAAGTGTCATCACCATTAGTGCGAACATGCTGCCGTCTGCTTTAACGAACATGATCATCAGCAGTGTAGAAACTACGATAGCCGCTAGATTCCACTTGTGCTTATGAGGGATGTTCAATGCAGACGAAGAGATAACGCCACGAAGCTTACCAAACGCAACAATAGAACCCGTGAACGTCACCGCACCGATAAACACGCCAAGGAACACTTCCACTAGATGGATAACGTGCTCTGCATGAATATCTGCAGGGTTGATAGAAACAGCAGCAGGTGGATCGATGTAGCTGTTGTAACCTACAAGTACTGCAGCCATACCTACGAAGCTGTGCAGAATTGCAACCAGCTCTGGCATTTCAGTCATTTCTACTTTTCTTGCGTAGTGGATACCAATACCACCACCGATCACCATAGCAATGATGATCCACACAATACCAGCAGAGTGAGGGCCAAAGATCGTTGCGATCAACGCGATTGCCATACCCGTGATACCGTAATAGTTACCTGCACGCGCAGATTCCTGTTTCGATAACCCAGCCAAGCTCATAATAAAGAATACAGCAGCAACAATATAAGCTGCTTGTACTAATCCTTCAGACATCTGTTACTCCTTAGTCTTTACGGAACATTTCAAGCATACGTTTGGTCACGGTAAAGCCACCAAAGATATTGATACTTGCAATTAATACGGCAATAAATGATAAGAACGTGACGACGCCACTTCCTTGTCCGATCTGTAACAGTGCACCTACTACAATGATGCCTGAAATCGCGTTAGTCACGGACATCAAAGGCGTATGCAGAGAATGGCTTACATTCCAAACTACGTAATAACCCACCACACAAGCGAGAACAAAAACGGTAAAGTGAGATAAGAACGCAGCTGGAGCAACCGAAGCTACCCAAGCGAATGCACCAACAGCTACCGCCATACCCGCCACTTTCTTAATTGGAGAAACAGGTTCTTCAACTTTAGGCTCTGGTTTGGCCGCTTTTGGCTTAGCTTGTTGTGGTTGAGCTGAAACTTGAATTGGTGGAGCTGGCCAAGTGACCTCGCCCTCTTTAACCACAGTAACACCACGCAGAACAACATCTTCAAAGTCGATATTGATGTTGCCATCTTTCTCTTTGCAAAGCAGTTTCAAAAGGTTAACTAGGTTCGTTGCATACAGTTGAGATGATTGAGTCGGCAGTCGACCAACCATATCAGTGTAACCAACCACCTTCACGCCATTAGCCGTTGTAATGACTTGATCCGCAACCGTGTATTCACAGTTACCGCCATTGGCCGCCGCAAGGTCTACAATCACACTACCTGCACTCATGCTGTCTACCATCTCTTTGGTAATCAGCTTCGGAGCCGGGCGACCTGGAATCAGCGCCGTAGTAATGATGATATCAACGTCTTTTGCTTGAGCTGCATAAAGCTCTTCCGCTTTCTTATTGAATGCTTCAGACATCTCTTTTGCGTAGCCGTCACCAGCACTGGTGTCTTCCTTGAAATCCACTTCCAAGAATTCAGCGCCCATCGACTCAACTTGTTCTTTAACTTCAGGACGAACATCGAATGAACGAACGATCGCACCTAAGCTACCCGCAGCGCCGATTGCCGCTAGTCCAGCAACACCAGCACCTGCAACCAGTACTTTTGCTGGTGGAACTTTACCCGCAGCCGTAATCTGGCCCGTGAAGAATCGACCAAACTCATGCGCCGCTTCAACAACAGCACGATAACCCGCGATGTTTGCCATAGAACTCAATGCATCTAACGCCTGAGCTCTTGAAATTCGTGGTACAGAATCCATCGCCATCACGTTGATGCTACGACTGGACAATTGTTCCATTAACTCTGGATTTTGAGCAGGCCAAATAAAGCTGACCAATGTTGCGCCATCTTTAAGAAGATCGATTTCATTTTTAGACTCGTCAACGATCGGAGCGTTAACTTTAAAGATAATATCGGATTTCCAAGCTTCATCTGCGGTGACAACTTTTGCTCCAGCTTGTTCATAAGCTGCATCTTCAAAACTTGCTAACGCACCTGCTTGTGATTCAACACAAACTTCAAATCCTAATTTTAGAAGCTGTTCTACCGATTTCGGCGAAGCAGCGACTCGCGTTTCACCTGCGAGCGTTTCTCTTGGTACACCAATTTGCATAGCTATTCCTTGACTATTGGCACGAATGACTTATTCGTTTGTATCTAACGACAACTAATACTTCAAGCGTTTTGTTCAAAGAACAGGAAAAGTTATTACTTATAACGATTTGGATGGAATTTGAGCGCTTCATTCGGATAAATGACGACCGTCTCGAACCAAGAGGTCAAACCACTTGCAAATAATCCTTTTAATAACAACTCACTAGCTGTTCTTTATCCCTAAAACTAAAAAGAGCTTTCAGCATATACACTGAAAGCTCTCTAAATTATGACCAACATCAATTCTAACCCTAATTGGTTAGCTAAATATATTGTCGCCCATTTGGTCGATGAACATCTGCGATTTTTTGAGCATCAATTCATCGGCATCTTGTTTGTTTGAAACAATATCTGAACGAATAAAACGGTGAGTTTTGATTTCACCATCGAATTCTTTCTCGATTCGCCCAGCAACACGGTATTGACCAGATTCTGCAATGGCATCTTGATAGATATTGAAACCCTTATATTCGACTGGCTCAATCTCTACTTTTTGTTCGGTTTTTTCTTTGCCACCAAATAATCTAGAAAAGAATCCCACGTTTTTTTACTCCTTAAATGACCGTATTCACCCTAAACTATCATGACTGTTTACGGTTCAACAACGGCTTTTCATACCATTGCAATTCTACGTCATCGTCAAAATTGTGTTGACTAAATATAACAGGCACATTGTCGTCACGTTCACGTCTTCGATCGTCAATAATCATACTTTCTGCATTTTTGACCGCGATCTCACTATTGCGTTTATAGAGCACCAATTTGTCTTCTGGCAATGCTGACAGAAAATCGATATCAAAACGAATATAGATAGGTTTTAGCTGGCCCAAAGCCAAGCACGCGAGATCGGCCAACTGTTCGTTGGTATAACTAGACACATATTCCTCGGTAGCCAATACATGACCGACCAGAGTTTCCATATAGTTATGTACATCAACACTAATTTGCATACCACACCTCCATTTGTAGCGGTTTTTCTAGTCGCAGTCGTTTCTAAAGTCACTTGAAACCATGCAATTCCTAATAGCTTTCTATAACTCAGTTATAGGTTTTACTGTCCATAGTTGAAACTTAGGCATTATTTAATCTTACTCTGACTTCATTACAGATCTTCGTCGCTTAATGAAAAGGTCACTCAATGATAACTGATCATCAAGCCCTTTAAGTGCCAGCGCCAACGTAAGAGCAGCAGAGCAGATTTTGTTAAGTATCTATAACGACTAATTAATTTCTCATATATACTGTGTAGTTCGTTCTAAGGTTAATAGCAACTCAAAATACATATAAAAATGATTGCACCAATAGCGACCTATGACTATGTTTTTGCTCTAATTTAGGCAAAAAGCTTGGCAATCGCTTGTTTAACCGTATCCTACGCATAGTATTAAATAATAAGATCATCAATATAGTTAGGCTCACCACATAAATGGCATCATCTTTTGTAACGTCGAGCATGTTTCGATTTTGCTTCCCTTTAGTCCTGTTAACAATTTTGCTCGTTGGTATGGACAACGTCATTCTCGTGACGGACTCAAATTTAGGGTTTGCTAGCAACCTCCCTTACATTTTATTGAGCGTTGCGGTTCTGCTATGCCATACGTTCAGACAAGGTCGAATGGCGATGGTATCGGTGACCATGCTTGTCGCTTATCTGATCATCCAAGTTCGCTTACAAACGCCTCTCAATACTGGCACAACGCTATTAGAGCTCTCGTTACTTGCGGCATTAGTACCTGTCACTTGCTTACTTGTTTATGCCTTCCCTGATAACGGCGTAAACTCAAAGTCGATGCTGCTCTACGCCATCGTTCTTGTTCTGTTTATGGTGTGGGCACAATTGATCGTCTCTCACTTCCATGCCGGCGGTTTTGAATCATGGAGTGATGGTCTTCTATTTATTGTCAGAGACTTCTCCAAACTGCCTTTTGTTTTAGTGCTGTATAGCCTTTGCTTGCTTGGCCTTACTGCCATTCTCGTGTTGGTGTATAACCGCTCTATCGATGTTGTGGTTTATAGCGCTATCCTGCTTTCTTCTTGTACGTTCATCTTCTTCGATATTCAGTACATCTCGAGCACCATGTTCTCGCTGTCAGGCACACTGATCATCGTCTATGTGATGTCTGCTAGTCATGATATGGCCTTTAACGACCAACTGACTAACATTCCCGGTCGACACGCCTTAGAAGTCGATATGAAGCACTTGGGGCGTAAGTATTCGATGGCGATGGTCGATATTGATCACTTTAAACAATTCAACGATACCTACGGACATGACATTGGCGACGATGTGTTAAAACTGGTGGCACGCATTCTGAGGGAAACTACAGGCGGCGCTAAAGCTTATCGCTATGGTGGAGAAGAGTTCACGATTATCTTCAAAGGAAAACATTCGGAACAAGTTAAAGAGCACCTTCAAGCTCTGATTTCCGAGGTTCAAAACTACGACATGACGATTCGTAATAGTCATGAACGCCCCGACGATCATGAAGTGGGTATGAAAAAGCGTGGCAAGAAAGGCAAACCATCGGAAGTGGTGAATGTGACGGTGAGTATTGGATTGTCTGATAGTACAACCACCAGACATCCTGAAGAGGTGTTGAAGCTTGCTGACCAAGCGCTGTATAAAGCGAAAGAAACCGGTCGAAACAAACTGTGTATTGACCGTTAACAATAGTTGATAGCGAAAGATATTGAGTGCTAGAGATCTAAATAGCTTAAGCCATTAATAGCGATCTGCTTCAATAACTATCACTTCCAAGTTCAACGAGCCTCATTGATTTGAGGCCGTATGGGCTTAACTGGAAAAAAGAGCTTAATCTTGGTTGAAGAATATAACCAAGCTGCCACCTTTTAAGCTACTTCCGTAGTTAATCGTAAAACCTATTCCCACGTTATCGACCCACTCATTAAACAGGTTTGGGTTAAGCAACCAACCAACACTGCCCTCGTAGTAAGATGTGGTGCCCATAGATGCCACGGTGTCACCACCAATATCAATTCGTCTTATACTCGAGTACATCGAAGTGATGTTCTTATCCCAACGCACGAGATCATAGAAAACCTTGGCTTCATTGGCGATATACCACCCTTCAGGATGACCGACATTGCCATTATTCGCCTCGCCCCAGCCGATGCCATTAAAGTAATGCCAACTGGTGCTCAATTTATACTTTCCCCAGTCATTCTTATCTTCGTACATCAGCTTGATTTTAGGCTCGATGATGTAAGCCCAAGCATCAGTATTGAGATATACGCCATCCAGTTGGTCTTGAATAGGCTTTAGCAACGAAGCGCGATATTCATAATCATTGCGGTAGTAAGAGATGTGGTTACCGATTGCAGAGCTGAAGCTCCAATATTCGTCTAGCTGGGACACATTCGCGAATTCGACGTAGCCAGACACTACCGACTCTTTTTGAAAATCGTTTCTGTTTGCTGCCGCGTACTCGACATCGTTCTCGATTCGCAATGCAGACAAGCGTAGCGTCACCTCTTGATGGTTGTCTTCGATGTAACTTGGTAATTCAAATGTGTAAGGCAAACTCAGGGAGGTGATGTTTTGGCGACGACTTACCGAATCATTCGAACCGATGTCTTCATTGTCCAAACTAAACACTTTATTGGGGTCAAAGTTATTGATACCAAAAGTGAAAACATCGGTGTCGTTGAGCAATACACTGGTGGCAAAGCTCTGCTCTAGATCCTTTCGAAAAAGATCAGATAGCGTATTGGCATTAACAGTGGTCGCCAAAGCGGTAAAAAATAGAGGAACCGCAAGCGTCCAAGATGTGTTAGTCATAGAAAATGACTTCGAATGTGGCATTTCTTTTATCACTTAAAGCACTTCCTAGCTCAAACGCTATTAGAAGTATAAATTCAAATATCGAAAAGAGCTCGCCAACTAACGCGCAAGCTCCAAAATGTTACGTTGTACAAAGGTATTTCTACCACTTTGCTTCGCTTGATAAAGCGCTTGATCGACCTTTTCGTAAATAGACGCAATAGATTCGCCACCTTCTGGCACAAATGACAACACACCTTGTGACGCTGTCACTCTATCCGATACCGTTGAGTGTTCATGAGCGTAGTTCATCTCATGCAATGCCTCTTTAACTCGAGTCGCGTGTACCTTAGCGCCTTCACTGTCTGTATCGCTAAGAATCAGAACAAACTCTTCACCGCCATAACGACCTACAAATTCTCCCGCACGAACAAACAGCTGTTTCAAGGTATTAGCAAGCCCTTGTAAGCACTTATCCCCTTGAATATGACCATAATTATCGTTGTAAGGCTTAAAGAAGTCTACATCTAGAAGTATGACTGTCATGGATATATTACGTCTTCCGTGCCACGCTATGCTCTCTTCAAGCTTAGTATCCATATATCGACGGTTATACAATTTGGTCAGGCCATCTTCGTTGGCTTGTTGCTGCAGAAGGATGTTCAGTTCTTCGAGTTTGGCTGTGCTTTGTTTTAGCTCTCGTCTCATGTGCGCGATACGTTGCATCGCAATCAGCTTAGAATTCAAAACAACCTTGTTTACTGGCTTGATCAGGTAATCATCGCCACCAGCGTCAATCGCTTTTGCGATCATCTCAGGTTCTTCGTGACCACTAAGAAAGATGATGGGAACCCATTCTGGGAATCGGCTTCGAACCTCATTCGCCACTTCAAAACCATCCATATCAGGCATGCTGATATCAAGTAACACGAGTTCAGGATCAAAATCAGAATAAACACTCAGGGCTTCTTTTCCGCTACCGACAGCTTCTACAATATGACCCAGTTGCTTGAGTCGGATAGCAAGTTGCATCCTGTCTAGTTGAACGTCATCAACCAGCAATATGCGCATTGAAGATCCCTTTTCTATCATCACATCACCTTTATCTAGTGTTGAATATTCAAAGTAGCTCAAATTTGGGCTTAAATCATGCCCTAATCTCTATATTATATTGACTTTTTTACAGATCTTTTTAGCATTGTTTCTTTTTAAAGAGAAATACTATGTCAGACGCTACAAACAACGAACAACAAGAAATCGATTTAACCACCATCTCACCAGAACTTCGTCAAGTTATCGAATTTGATGGCGTACCAAAAGAGATGCACTTTATGGTTACTTCTATTCACGAAGTGTCTGAAGAAGCAGTACGCGAAGCTTGGGATAGTCTTCCAGCAAGCGCACAAAATGTTTTAGACAACTTCGAGCAGTTCCACGCTCTAATCTCAGTTAGCCAAGCTTTCGCTGGTGTTAACGTGATGGAAGAGTTCCCTACTCTTAAACTTCCAGAAGACATGTCTGACGAAGAAAAAGAAGAGTACCGTGCTCAACTGCTAGACCAAGTTCTACACAACTGTGTAAAAGACATGGTTAAACAAATCAAGAAAGCTCGTCGTGATGCAATCTTGAAGCGTGATTTCAAAGAAGTTTTTACTAAGTAAGTCGCTAGTCGCCTAAACTAGGCTAAGCGCTAACAGTACTACTTAGAATTAAGCCGCATGTTTCTTTAAACACGCGGCTTTTTTATATCCGCTATTTTCTGTTCGTCGATCGTTACGTCTGTATGTTCTTGTTGCTAATGTTCATATGATTCGACAAATCATATGCTCTAACACTCATATAGTGTGGCGCAAAACTGGCAGTTATACCGTATAAAAATGACGCATGTATCCAATCATGGAATCAAGACCGAATTTTCAGAACCTATAACAGGCAGTATCGCGACAATATCGAAAAGCAAACCTTCTCAGGTTTAATGCGTTACCGCGATATCTCTTTGAGCGACACTCACACCTTTAATTTGAGCGTAAACACGCTGCCCGATTTCTAGATTCAACTCATCCAGCGCCCACAAAGTAATGGTTGCCCATAGATAGCACCCAGACTCTAACTCTAGCTCGACCGCGACACTCTGCTTATTTGTGCCTTGTTGGTGCGTCTCTACGCTTTTAATGGTGACAGGAAGGATGTTACGTATAGAAGTCCCTTTCGGCCGTTCTAGCGTGATAGAGACATCATTTGCCCTAACTTGCAGCCTCACTGTCGTACCAAGCTCACTCGATACTTTCTGAACCCATAACGACGTCGACTTTCCTAGCATCAGGCGAGACAGCGCATAATCGTCATTGTGTTCCGCTAATGTCGCTTCAAACAACGAGCTTTGCTCTGAGAAAGATTGCCAAGGTTGCATGGCTCTCGATGCCCACACCTCTTCCGTCACACCCGACGAAATCACTTTGCCTTGGTCAATAATCACAAGGTGATTTGCCAAGCGTAAAATTTCATTGAGGCTATGAGTGACATAGATGATCGGTATTTGGACGGTTTCGGATAAGTTTTCCAGAAATGGCATCACTTCGCGCTTACGAGGCAAGTCGAGAGACGCTAAAGGCTCATCCATCAACAAAATGCTCGGCTTTGATAACAAAGCGCGGCCAATCGCCACACGTTGCTTCTCACCGCCAGACAAACGAGCTGGGTATCGGTCAAGCAATGAACCCAAAGACAACAGCGAGACTATTTGCTCAAAGTGCGCTTGATCGACGCTTTTCATACCGTATTTAAGGTTCGCTGCCACCTTCATATGTGGAAACAATCGCGACTCTTGGAACACATAACCGACGTTGCGTTTGTGAGTCGGCAAATTAATGCCATTTTCACTATCGAACAGTGTGGTTCCAGATACGCTGATCAGACCTTTATCGGGCTGTTTAAGGCCACTGATTGCATTGATAAGTGAGGTTTTACCCGCGCCAGAACGACCAAAAATTGCCGTAATGCCGCTACTTGGTAATTCCAAGTCGATATCAAAGAACGTTTCACCAAGTTGTTGTTGATATTGGAGGATCAAAGCACTCATGCATTGCCTCCCAAGCGTTGTGCTGACTTTTTGTTGAGCCACTCAGATAGCATCAATGAACCCAGCGCTATCACAATAGAAATGACACACAAACGCGCGGCTTCCATTTCAGCGCCAGGGGTTTCAATAAAGGTATACATAGCCAAAGGAATGGTTTGAGTTTCACCGGGAATATTTGAAACGAAGCTGATGGTCGCGCCAAACTCCCCTAGGCTTCTTGCGAATGAAAGCATGGTGCCGGTAATGACCCCTGGGATCATCAAGGGTAAAGTGATCGTGAAAAACACACGAAGAGGTGAAGCGCCTAATGTAGCAGCCGCCTCTTCAAGCTTACTGTCTACGGTTTCTAGGCTCAATCTAATAGAGCGAACCATCAGCGGCAACGCCACAACCACACAAGCGAGTGCCGCGCCCTTCCAGCTAAAGCTGAATACAATACCAAACACGTCATTGAGCCACGAACCTATGATACCTTGCCTGCCCATCATCACTAGCAGTAAATAGCCAATAACCACAGGTGGAAGTACCAAAGGTAAATGGACAATACTCTCAACAATGCTCTTACCTACAAATTGTTTCTTAGCAAGTAGCCATGCTAAGCCAATACCGATAGGGATAAGCCATAAGATTGCAAACCCAGCGACTTTTAAGCTCAGCATTAAGGCTTGGTATTCGTATTCCGATAAATACATCATTTAACGCACTTCAAATCCAAAACTGTTCAAGGTGTCTTTCGCTTTTTCGCTCTTTAGGAAAGTATAGAACTCTTCTGCTACAACTTTATCACTCAACTTCGCTACAGGGTAACGTATTGGTGTGTGCAGATCTGATGGGAAGGTCGACACTAGGTTTACTTCTTTAGAAAGCAACGCATCCGTTTTGTAGACAATGCCAAGCTTAGCTTCACTACGCTCGACTAAGGCTAAGGCCATACGAACATTGTTACTTGGTGCCAATCGAGTTTTCACATCGTCCCATACACCTAACGTTTCTAACGCTTCTTTTGCATAGATACCAGCAGGAACCGACATGGTATTACCCACTGCAAGCCTTTCATTAGTAAGCAGTTTAGCCCATTGTTCACCTTTTGATAGGTCTAACGTTACCGATGTCTCTTTAGGAGCAATCAGCACCAGTTCGTTTTCACATAGGTTTGTGACATTGTCACTATAAACCAATTTACGATCGACTAAATGCGTCATCCATTTCTCATTTGCCGAGATAAAAATGTCTGCTGGTGCTCCTCTTTCGATTTGTCGCACCAAAGACGACGTACTCGCGTACACAGGAATCACATCGACAGAATGGTCTTTCTCAAACTCTTCAACCAACAGATTAACCGCATTGGTCATCGACGATGCAGCGTAAACTCGTAGCTTTTCCGCAGCAAAAAGATGACTAGAACTCAATGCCGAAGTTAAAGCCATGGTTAAAAGGAAGACTCGCTTTTTCATTGTTATCACTTATCTATTGTTCGTTTAAGTTCTTTAGCTAACTTCTAAATGGCGGCTTAAGCTGTTAACTCTGGCCAAAGCAGATCAAGATTTAAGTACTCTTCGATGGCATCAGCGATTCGATTAATACCCAGCTCTTTAAGCTGTTCGTGGTCAATCGCGGTCACATCGTTGGCTCCTGCCCATTCGCAAATAAGCGACAACGCATCACTGTTGTCGAATACGCCATGCAAGTAAGTACCAAAAATCGAGTTATCTTGATTCACAGCGCCATCTAGGCTGCCAGATTCTAACTGAACCGGTAAGGCTGTTTCTTTGACATCAGTCCTACCTACGTGGATTTCATACCCTTTTACTTGTGCTGTTTTGCCATCCAGCGTCATGGTGCCGCGTACGTTGGTTAAGGTTTTCTGCTGTGTAAGGGTCGTTTCAGTATCCAGATACCCTAACCCTTCGCTGCTGCCGGGTTCCCCTTCAACGCCATCAGGATCGTGGATGATGTTACCTAACATTTGGTAGCCACCGCAGATACCCATCACTTTGCCGCCTAAGCGCAGGTGGCGTTGAATATCTTTATCCCAGCCTTGTTCTTTTAGGTAATCCAAATCTGCTCTTACCGACTTTGTACCCGGCAAGATAATTAAATCAGCATTGTTTACACGTTCGCCTTTACCGACATAACGTAAATCAATCGAAGGATTCAATCTTAACGCGTCAAAGTCTGTATGGTTGCTGATTCGGGTTAGCACTGGCACCGCCACCTTAAGCTTAGCTTCTCCGTAAGACTCTTGAGCAGAGGTAATGGCATCTTCCGCTTCTAAGTTAAAACCATGCAGATATGGCAAAACACCAATGACTGGCTTGCCGGTTTTTTCCTCTAGCCAATCTAGGCCAGATTGAAGCAGTGCGATATCGCCTCTAAAACGATTTATCACAAAGCCTTTTACACGAGCTTGTTCAGATTCAGACAATAGAGCTAATGTCCCGTAGAGATGCGCAAAAACGCCACCACGGTCAATATCAGCAACGATGATCACAGGGATGTCCGCTTTCTCAGCAAATCCCATGTTAGCGATATCATTTTCACGAAGATTGATTTCGGCTGGGCTCCCCGCACCTTCAATCATCACGCTTTCATATTCTTCAGAAAGTCGGTCAAACGAATCGATAACTGTATCCATCGCCACTTTCTTGTAATCATGATAACCCGTCGCTTCCATGTTGCTCAGCGCTCGGCCTTGCAAAATCACTTGCGCGCCGGTATCTGAGTTGGGCTTTAGCAATACAGGGTTCATGTGAACGGTTGGCTCTATATTGCAAGCTTGCGCCTGAACCGCTTGAGCGCGACCAATTTCGCCACCATCTTTTGTCACAGCACTGTTCAACGCCATGTTTTGTGGCTTAAAAGGTGCCACTTTGATTCCTTTCCTTGCCAAAACACGGCATAAACCTGCCACCAAAACACTTTTTCCGGCATCTGACGTTGTCCCTTGAACCATAAGGGCACTTAATGGTGCTCGCATTTGTACTTAAATCCTTAATTTCTTAATTTCTTAATTTTCAATTTATAGCAGTGGGCAATATTTCTCTGCGACCATCTTAACGTCATTGCCGAGTAGATGCTCAATAAAATGAATGGAAAATGAATGTGTTACTCACTCTGGATTCAACCCCAGTGTTGTTTAATAGCTCCATCGAAACGAAGCTTGTGAACGATAACAGGCGATTCAACAAAAAACGTACTAACGAAAAGAAACGTTTCAAATTCAGAAAAACGTTTCTACTAAAAACAACATTAAGGGATTCACCATGAAAAAAACCGTATTAGCTATCGCATCTACTATTATCCTTGCTCCTACTTTCGCAATGGCTAGTGACCACAACAGCAATAATAATGTCAACAGCAAGCACGAAAGCGCTATTGCTTATACTGGCCCGATTGAAACCGTTTCTGTTGCGACACTACTTGCCGACACAAGCATGTTCGCAGAGCAAGAAGCAATTGTGGATGGCAAGATTGTTCGTCAACTAAAGAATGACACGTTTGTCTTCTCTGATGGCCAGAGTGAAATTCAAATCGAACTTGATGATGATATCCGCCTAGCACAACCACTGACCGCTGATACAAAAGTTCGTATCTTCGGTGAATATGAAGGTGGTAAGACACCTGAAATCGAAGTGGACCACATCCAGGTTCTATAAGCGATTAATATAAAAATACCGACTTCAAATAATTGGCCTGCATATTGCATGCTTTTTGTATTATACTGCCGCAAAATACAATTTATATGGAGTCACCATGCTAGGTTGCACGAATAAGACTGTCCTTTTAGGACTCGCTGCACTGTGTTCATTCTCTGCGTCTGCAAACAACTTTAACTACAACACATTCGAGCTGCGCATGGGTACTAGCCCAAGTACTTTCGGTGGTGAAGTCACAACAATGTTCACTCAGAACTCTCATTTTGTTGCTCGTATCGATTCAGAATTTGAAAGTGATTGGGATGCAGCGGTAGGTATGGGATTCAACGGCCCAATCAGTCAATTTGCTGACGTTACTGGCCAAATGTTACTGCACAACATTGAACAGAATGACGATAACCACATCAAAACAGAAATTAACCTTGGCTTGAGAGCTTGGTTAATGGCAAACGTTGAAGTTAACGCACGCCTTGGTCAACTGATCGACAACGATGACACTCGTTCAATTTTGGGTATCGGTGCTCGTTTCCATTCAACTGATCAACTGTCTGTTGGTCTTGATATGCGCAATAACGGCACATATGGCCACCAAATCTTAATGTCGGCTCGATTCGGATTCTAATCTAGATTTCAATTACTGAGTAATAAATAGCTAAACGTATTACATAGAAAAGCCCCGAACATATTAATGTTCGGGGCTTTTTTGTTTGTTAGTTTCGCTGGCTTTTAGTCGTTCACGACCTGAGCCAGCGACTTGCTTTATAAGCTAACCATCAGCATCTTTTTCTGGTGATCTAAGTACTCTTCATAAGTACCTTGGAAGCTCACTAGCTGTTGATCTTTTACATCGATGATGTGTGTTGCTAATGAAGAAACGAACTCTCGGTCATGGCTTACGAAGATAAGCGTGCCAGTGTAAACCTTCAACGCGTCGTTCAGGGCTTGGATTGCTTCCATGTCCATGTGGTTGGTTGGTTCGTCCATTACAAGCACGTTGATGTCTTGCATCATTAGCTTGCCGAATAACAGACGGTTCTTCTCACCACCAGAACAGTTACGCGCTTTTTTGTTCGCATCGTCAGCAGTAAACAATAGGCGACCTAGAATGCCACGTACCATAAGGTCATCGTGCTTCACTGTGCGCCATTGTGAGATCCAATCGAAGATGCTCAGGTCGTTATCAAAGTCAGACGTACTATCTTGTGGGCAGTAGCCTACAGATGCGTTTTCAGACCATTTTACGATACCTTCGTTTTGCTCTAGCTCTTGAACTAGGCAACGTAGCAGCGTGGTTTTACCTACACCGTTCTCACCGATAACCGCAAGACGAGTACCCGCTTCAAGCAGCAAGTTACCACCGGCAAACAATGTTTCGCCATCGAAGCCGTGACCAAGGTCTTGAAGTTCAAGCGCTTGACGGTGTAGTTTCTTACCTTCGCCAAAATCAATAGATGGGCTCATACGGCTCGATGATTTCACTTCATCAAGCGTGATCTTATCCATTTTCTTGGCACGAGAGCTTGCTTGTTTTGCTTTAGATGCGTTAGCACCAAAACGGTTTACGAAATCTTGAAGCTCGCTGATTTCAGCCGCTTTCTTAGCGTTGCTTGCTAAAAGCTGTTCACGAATCAAGCCAGATGCTTCTAGGAAGTACTCGTAGTTACCAGGGTAGACACGTAGCTCACCGTAGTCGATGTCTGCCATGTGTGTACACACAGAGTTCAGGAAGTGTCTATCGTGCGAAATGATGATCATTGTACACTTACGCTGGTTTAGCTCTTCAGCAAGCCAGTTGATCGTGTGAATGTCCAAGTTGTTGGTTGGTTCATCAAGAAGCAGGATATCTGGGTTTGCAAACAGAGCTTGTGCCAATAGCACACGCAGTTTCCAACCTGGAGCTACTTGCTGCATCAAGCCGAAATGGAACTCTTCTTCAATACCCGCTTGAATTAGGATGTCGCCAGCACGGCTTTCTGCTGTGTAGCCATCCATTTCCGCGAATTCACTTTCAAGTTCTGCGACTTTCATGCCGTCGTCTTCGCTCATTTCTGGCAAAGAGTAAATGCGGTCACGTTCTTGTTTTACTTCCCAAAGTTTTCTGTCGCCCATGATCACAACGTCGATAACGCTGTACTGTTCGAAAGCGAACTGATCTTGGCTTAGCACACCCAGCTTTTCTCCTGGAGTGATAGAAACGTTGCCCGAGCTTGGCGTTAATGCGCCACTTAGGATTTTCATGAACGTTGATTTGCCGCAACCATTAGCGCCGATCAAACCATAACGGTTGCCGTTACCAAATTTAGCAGAGATGTTTTCAAACAGCGGCTCTGCGCCAAATTGCATTGTGATGTTCGCGGTAGATATCAAAGAACTAATTCCTAAGCGTGTACTGACAGATAATTATTAGGCTATTTCAAGAACCTAAATAAGAAGTACGAAAGTATGGATTAAACAAAAATCGAAGCGCGGATTATATAGAGATCTCGATCACGTTGTCGAGGCTAAACAGTAAACGAATAGTAAACATAGACCATTTAGATGCTTTTCATACGTTATGGGGTGTAAATAAAAAAATCCCCACCAGCAGAACTGGTAGGGATTTCATTTATCAACACTAAAAGTCTTTTAAGCTCGTCACCTTTGAAACTATAGCTCTTCAAAACGAAAAGCTTTGATGACGAGCAGAACTTGTTATTTAGTAATTTTCTTCTGAACGTATTTTTTGCTCACGTCGACAACCGCAACATCTCTAAAGAAGCTTCTACCCAACAGAAGTGGGAAAGAAAGATGCGTTCGGTCGGCTAGCGTAAATTCAGTTTTGTCTTTTAGATCGCCAATTTGAATCGAAGCTACAACCACAGCGCGTCGTTGTGTGCCTTCTGCGCTTGATTGCTTGATCTTAACCCAGCGTTCTACTGGTAAGCTGATCTCTTCAGTTGTAATTCCGTCGTGTTCAATCTTGAACTTAACCCAGTCTTTGCCGTCACGTTCAAAATCAACAATATCAACTGCACTGATTGAAGAGGTTGTTGCACCGGTATCGACACGTGCTTTAAACGCTTCTTTTAAACCAGGAACAAACACCCACTCTTCTTCACCAAGAATCAGTTTGCCGTCACTTGTTTTTCTAACCTTCTCTACTGGTTTTTCAACAGGTGCAGGTTTTACTTCCGGCTCAGTTGGTTTTACTTCTTCAGGCTTCTCAGTAGGTTCCGTTACTTTCTCGCCTTCTGTTGCGTCAGTTTTTGAAGAGTCATCCACAACAGGTTGTTCGATTTGAGGCTTTTGCTCTGGCTCAACAGGAGCTTGAGCTGTAGCCGAACAAGCAAACAGGCCACCACTTAGCATTAAAACTACAATCGCTTTCCAATTATACATTCAGTCACCTTCTATTTTGAAACGTTTGCTATCGCTTTTGCTACATAAGGAATATGAGATTCGGAAAGGCCTGCGATATTGATGCGTCCATCACCAACACCATAGACTCCATATTCTTCACGTAATTGATTCATTTGAGTTTCTTTAAAGCCTAGTACACTAAACATGCCTTTATGGCTTTCAATGAAGTCAAATTGTGACGTGTTATAAGTATTTCGCAATTCATCACATAAACTTTGGCGCAGATTTAACAAACGTTGCTGCATTTCACTCAATTCTTGCTTCCAAATCGAGGTTAGCTCTTGATTCTGAAGAATTGTTTTAACCAAAGCTGCACCATGATCTGGCGGCATTGTGTAAGTTGAACGAGCAAGCGTTAGAAGCTTACCTTTAGCATTGCCAACGTGTTCGCTGTTTTTGCCAATCACGATAGCGGCACCCGTTCTTTCACGGTATAAACCGAAGTTCTTCGAGCAAGATGTCGTAATCAACATCTCTTCGACGTTGTTAGCCATGTGTTGAAGACCTTTTGCGTCTTCTTCTAAGCCATCACCAAAGCCTTGGTAAGCAATATCAACGAACGGCAAGAAGCCATTTTTCTGCGATAGTTTGGTAATTTCCTGCCACGCCTCAAAGTCGATATCCGCACCCGTTGGGTTATGACAGCAACCGTGCAGTAGTACCACATCTGATGGACCCGCTTTTGAAAGGTCATCCAACATTCTTGCAGTATCAACTTGCTTCGTTTCAGGACTGAAGTAATTGTAATATCGAACTTTTAAGCCTGCCGCTTCCATCACCGGTTTGTGGTTAACGTAGCTTGGGTTTGAAATCCAAACCGTGGTGTCTGGTTGAGAAACTTTCATTAAGTCACCCAACATGCGAAGTGCACCACTTGCACCCGGTGTTTGAATCGCAGCAACGCGATCCATTGCAGAAGTCCCTTTAAGCAGCAGATCAACCATGCTCTGGTTGAACTCTTCACAGCCTGCTAGGCCAACGTAAGCTTTGGTTTTCTGCGTTTCAACAACGATATCTTGAGCCATAGAAACGGCTTTCATGATCGGAGTTTCGCCTTGATCGTTTTTGTAAACGCCAATGCCTAAGTCGACTTTATCAGTACGAGTATCGCCGCGGTAAGCAACAGAAAGAGATAGAATTGGATCTAAAGTTGGTTTTGGTAGATGTGAAAACATGAAAGTCACAACCCTTTGAAATTCAAGTAATGAGTTTCACGTTAACATTATCGTAGACAAATCAGAAACATTTTTTAATAGAAGCGCTTAGTTAGAATAAGTAAACAGAGATTGGTCATTTTACGTCACAAAACAGCGTAAATTTCGAACACTTTTAGTGCTTTATCAAAAGAGCAGTAGCTTGTTTAAGAAGTACCTTGTTGATTCTCAGCTAAATGCCTTGTTTGAATTGCCTTGGTGTCATTCCTGACCAAGCCTTAAACCGAGTGCTAAAGTTAGCGGCATTGGGATATCCAACTATCTCGCCAATGTGTTGAATCGACCAATCACTCGACCTGAGCAGCCTTGCAGCGTATTCCATTCTCATACGCATAATATGAGTCATCGGGCTATGAGAGTAATAACGTTGGCACAAACGATGGAAGTGCGGCTCTGAACAAGGAAATAGGTTTGCTAGCTCATGCACATTCCACTCTTTATGAAGCTGCTTTTGAACACTGTCGAACACACGTCTCAAGCGAATCAAATTTCGAGACTGTTGCTGCGGGACTGGTGCATTAATCATGAACTCTATTTGGGCTACGCTGTGAATGGCAATCGCTCCGCCTAAATCAATGGGCAAGGCAATACTTCTCAGCAAGGTATGAATACAAGACGAGACGACTTCGGCTGCAGGAGAGAGCGTATAACTCACTTCATCATTGACGACATTATCCCAATGCTTATCAGGCGATAGAAAGATCCACGCTATCTGCCATGTTTCTTCTTCAATCCCAAAGCCATTCTCAACGCCTGCAGGCACAGTAATGCACGACCCCGGCTCTAGAATATAGCGACACGCCCCACTTTCTAACCACCCTTTGCCCCTAACCGTATATGGAATCCACGTATT
>NZ_JBFRKQ010000001.1:0-59957 GCF_041469505.1 Vibrio sp. 10N.286.49.E11 | reverse complement strand
CCGCGATGAACCTTTTTTGTGGATCTTAGTTGAAAACTGGAAGTGTCTGTATTCTTAAATGAGAAAAGACAGTAACTCGTCGACTTTAAGTGACAGTAAAGCTTTATCTTGTTTGGTTTCAACGTTAAGGCGTATTAATGGCTCGGTATTGGACTTTCTTAAGTTGAAGCGCCATGAGCCCATATTCATGCTGATTCCGTCTGTGTGATCGATCTCAACGGCATTATCTTGGTAGTGCGATAACACGCAAGCCATGACCTGCTCTGGGTCTGAGACTCTTCGATTGATCTCCCCGGAAGAGGGGAATCTATCTATACTAGTACTCGTTAATTGGTGAAGAGATTGTTGAGTTTTCGACATCAGCTCGATAACCAATAGCCAAGGAATCATGCCTGAATCGCAATATCCAAAATCACGAAAATAATGGTGTGCGCTCATTTCGCCCCCATAGACGGCATTCGTTTCACGCATCTTCTCTTTGATCAGTGCGTGTCCTGCTTTAATTCCAATCGCTTTTCCACCATGCGTTTTTGCGATTTCAATTGTGTTCCAGGTCATGCGCATATCGTGCAATACAGTCGTGTTAGGCTGTTTGACCAAGAATGCTTCAGCAAGCAACCCTACAATGTAATAACCCTCGATGTAATTGCCTTGCTCATCAAAGAAAAAGCATCGGTCGAAGTCTCCATCCCAAGCAATTCCAAGGTTGGCAGAATGCTCTAAAACGGCATCTCGAGTGGCTGCTTGGTTCTCTCTAATCAAAGGGTTTGGAATACCATTTGGGAAGTTTCCATCAGGGTTATGATGAACTTTGATGAAGGTGATAGGGACACCGAGTTCGTTAAATTTATTATCTAAAGCATCAATGATATGTCCTGCAACACCGTTCCCAGCATTAACCACAATCTTCATCGGTGACAGCTTTGATGGGGTTATGTACGAGAGTAGGTGCTCAACGTACGGAGCAAGAATACTGTTCGATCTACTAGAGTTACTTGGTTGTGCATGAACGAACGGTAAATTGCAGTTCAGCTCTTGATGAAGTTCTTCAATGCGTCGTTTGATTTCATCTAAACCACTGTTTTTACTGATAGGGCTAGCGTCTACACCGACCATTTTCATGCCGTTGTAATTGATTGGGTTGTGGCTGGCTGTGATTTGTATTCCGCCAATCGCTTTTAGGTAACGAGTCGCAAAGTAGACCTCTTCAGTGCCAGTCATACCTAGATCAATGACGGTAATCCCTGACTCGATTAAGCCTTTGGTCATGGCTTCTTGTAATGACAGGGAGGTTTTGCGGTTATCACGACCAATCACTACCTGCGCCAAACCATCGAGTGAGGTTTCAGGCTTAGCGGATAGGACGTATTCGCCAAATGCCTTACCGAGCAGGTAGGCGAGTGGCTCATTGATTTGTTTACCAATGACGCCGCGGATATCGTTGTTCTTAAAGCAGTTTAGGTCTAATGTTGGTTTCATCGATTTGTCGCTGCTTTATTTCGTTTGGTTGTGCTTTGATGAGTGGACTTGTTGCTTGCGCACGTCTCGCCCATAACTGTCTTGATATCGAATGATGTCGCCTTCACTTAAATGACTGCCTGTTTGTACTTCAATCATCTCGAGTGGGAGATCCCCTGGGTTCTCTAGGCTGTGAATATGACCTAAAGGGATGTAAGTGGATTGATCTTCTTCAACCAGATAGGTTTTCTCATTGTTGGTCACTTTCGCAGTACCCGCCACGACTACCCAATGTTCCGCTCTATGGTGGTGCATTTGTAACGACAACTTGTGACCGGGTTTAACGGTGATACGTTTAACTTTGTCGCGCTTGCCTAGGTCGATAACATCGTATTTACCCCAAGGTCTAAACACCTCACGATGATGCACATGTTCTGTGCGACCCGCTTGATTTAGTTGACTGACAATCGATTTAACACCCTGAACCTTGTCTTTATTTGCAACCAATATAGCGTCTTTGGTTTCGACAATAATCAGGTTGTCGACACCTACCGTCGCAACCAGCTTATTTTCAGCATGGATGTAGTTGTGTTGAGAGTCGACGGTTAACACATCACCTTCAATGACGTTATTGTGCTGATCTTTTTCGCTTACATCCCAGATCGCGGACCATGAGCCAATATCGTTCCAGCCGACATCCATCGGGATCACCGCGGCGTGCGAGGTCTTTTCCATCACGGCGTAATCGATTGAATCACTTGGACTGCTTTTGAATGCTTCAGCGTCTATACGGATAAAGTCGAGGTCGGTATTTTGCGTTGCAAGAGCGAGTTTACAAGCCGCTACTATCTCAGGGTGGTGTTCGGCGAGTTCTTCAACATAGCGTGATGCCTTAAACATGAACATGCCACTGTTCCATAAGTATTGTCCTGAGCGGATGTACTCTTCTGCTGTTGCTGTGTCTGGCTTTTCTACAAAGCATTCTATGGCGAAGGCGTGATTGATTGGCTGCTCTGTTCCATTAGTATCAGTTTGAGCACTGGAGGAAAGAGGCTCTCCCTGCTTGATATAGCCATAGCCAGTCTCTGGGGAGCTAGGTGTTATACCGAATGTCACCAGCTTGCCTTGTTTTGCATAATCAACACCACGACTAATCGCTTGTTGGAATTCAGAGGTTTTCGCGATGTGATGATCAGCAGCCAGCACTAACAAGATAGGGTCGGATGCGCTTTGTTCATTAAGCGGTGGTTTACTTAAAGCCTTTAGGGCGGCAAGCGCAATGGCTGGGGCTGTATTTCTACCGACTGGCTCTAGCAGAATACCACTATGTTGAATGTTAGCTGATCGAGCTTGTTCAGCGGCAATAAAGCGATGCTCTTCATTACAGATAATGAATGGGGCATCGCATTTACTATCCATCAAGTGCTCTTCAAGGCCTTGCAGGCGTTGAAGTGTGTGCTGAAGCATTGACTGGTCGCCGGCAATATTGAGAAATTGCTTAGGGTAAAGCTCGCGAGACAGTGGCCAGAGACGACTTCCGGAGCCGCCGGCTAGAATGACAGGTAAAATCATAGCGTGGTAATTAGGTGCATTAGAATACTGCCAGCATATTACCACGCTTCACGCTTATTACTTATCGATAACCAAGAAGGATATGACTATCGATGACCTTCCGTAGGGGAGTTCAACATGTCTTTGGGATCGCTAATATTCTGATTATCACCTAGGCTTTGAACGCTGTTATGATCTTGAACATTAGAAAAGTCTTGAGGGTCAATCTTGAGTGTCTGTGTTGGGAACGCGATGTCTGCATTGTGTTTATGAATAATCGCCAGAACCTGTAACAGAACGTCTTGCTTCACTTTGTGGTACCTGATCCAGTTGACTGTTTTTGTGAAGGTATAGATAAAGAAGTTGAGCGTTGATGGCCCAAATTTGTCAAAGTTAACGATCAACGTCTGTTTGGCATCAATATCAGGGTGGGTCTCGAGCATGGTTCTTACATCATCAACAATGAGCGCCAATTTGTCTGCATCTTGATAACGAAGACCAAAGGTTTCATTGATTCTACGATTCAACATTCTCGATGGATTCTCTACCACAATACTACTGAACACCGAATTTGGCACGTACAAAGGACGCTTATCAAAAGTGCGGATGATCGTCATGCGCCAACCAATGCGTTCGACAGTGCCTTCGATTTGACGATCGGGAGAACGTATCCAATCACCGACTTTAAAAGGGCGGTCGAAGTAAATCATCATGCCACCGAAGAAATTCGACAGTAGATCTTTTGCAGCTAAACCGACAATTAAACCACCAACACCACCAAAGGTGAGTAAGCCGGAAAGACTGAGCCCAAATGCCTGCATAATGGTTAGGCCGCCCATCACCATAAAGAACAGGCGAGCGACTTTCGCAATTGCCTGTACTGTGGTTTCGTCTCTGTTTTTTTGCTCTAAGACATAGGCTTCTGTGTTAGTGATCATTCGTAAGGTAAACCAAACGAAGGTACAGATAATTAATATGTGCTTAAGTGTTTTTAACCAGTTGATTTCATTGCCAAACTGGTCTTGAAGGATGAGCCCGACAGATACTGTAGCAGGCCAACACCAAAGTAACGTGCTGACAGGGGTTTTTAGTGCTTCTAGCAGTAGATCGTCCCAGTGGAATGGGGTTTTCTGAACCAGAATTTCTAAGCGATTATGGATAATTCGCCAAGCTACCCAAGCGAGAAAACTCGCCATAGTGATGAATAGGACGCTGTTTGCCCAATCACTATGGCTCTGGTTGATGTAGGTTTGTACTTGGGTTATGAATTCATTCATTGTGTGTGCTGCCGCAGAAATTATGAATTGGAAATTAGCAGAAACTCGAGTTGTTCTCTACCTTTATAAATCAAGCGATTATGACAATAGTATAACCTTATTCTTGCAGAACTAACTTTTTTTGAGATAGAAACTAATGTAGGTTTGGCTATCCCGTGTAATTAAAATTTCTAAACAGGATTTCAAATGAGCGACAAACAATATGCAGTTATCGGTTTAGGGCGATTTGGTCTGTCTGTTTGCAAAGAGCTACAAAGTTCAGGGGCACAGGTACTGGCCGTCGATATTGATGAAGAGCGAGTGAAAGAAGCGGCCAATTTTGTTTCACAAGCGATTGTTGCGAACTGTACGAGCGAAGAGACAGTTAAAGAACTAAGGCTGGACGATTACGATATGGTGATGGTGTCGATTGGCTCTGATGTTAACTCCAGTATTCTAACGACGCTAGTGGTAAAAGAATCAGGCGCAAAAGCCGTTTGGGTGAAGGCGAACGATAAGTTTCACGGCAAGATCCTTTCTAAGATTGGTGCCGATCATATCATCATGCCCGAGCGAGACATGGGTATTCGCGTTGCGCGTAAAATGTTGGATAGACGCGTTCTTGAGTTTATCGACCTTGGCAGCGGTTTAGCGATGACGGAAATTGTTATTGGTTCTAATTTTTTGGGTAAGAAACTTGGTGACCTTAAGCTGTGCAAAGAAAATGGTGTTGAGGTACTTGGTTTCAAGCGAGGCCCGAACCTAACTAAAGCACCTGAACTGGATGTGAGTTTAGAAATTGGGGATGTGGTGATCATCGCTGGGCCGAAAGAGACCTTATCTAGAAAGCTACGCAATTGGTAACTGGCAATCGGAAATAAGGTAACAGTATGAATTCGTTAAAACGAAAAGGTACTTTCTACACGCTTAAGAGTGATAAAAAGCCACGTAAAGGCTCTGAACCTAAGATTATCCTTACGAGCTTTTTAGGCGTACTTATCCCTTCCGCAATATTGTTGACGCTACCCGTGTTCTCTGTGACAGGTTTAAGCTTTACGGATGCACTGTTTACTGCCACGTCGGCGATCAGTGTGACAGGCTTAGGTGTTGTTGATACCGGTCAGCATTTCACCTTGGCTGGCAAAATCTTACTGATGTTCTTGATGCAAGTCGGCGGGTTAGGGCAGATGACCCTTTCTGCGGTGCTGCTCTATATGTTTGGTGTTCGGCTCAGTTTGAAACAGCAAGCATTAGCGAAAGAAGCATTGGGGCAAGATCGTAAGATTAACCTCAGGAAGTTAGTGAAGAAGATCATCATTTTTGCATTGGTGGCGGAATTTATAGGTTTCGTATTGCTCTGTTTTCGTTGGGTTCCTGAAATGGGATGGGCAACAGGGAGCTTTTACGCGTTATTTCACGCGATTTCCGCATTCAATAACGCAGGGTTTGCGTTGTTCTCAGACAGTATGGTGAGCTTTGTTGACGATCCACTGGTGATCTTTACCTTAGCTGGCTTGTTCATTTTCGGCGGATTAGGTTTTACTGTCGTGGGCGACCTATCGACTAACTGGCGGAAAGGCTTCCAACATCTGCATTTACACACCAAGATTATGCTAACCGCCACTCCGACTCTATTGTTGGTAGGTACGGTATTGTTCTGGCTGCTAGAAAGAAATAACTCAGCAACCATGGAAGGGTTATCGACTCAAGGACAGTGGCTAGCCGCATTTTTTCAGTCGGCAAGTGCTCGTACTGCTGGCTTTAATAGTGTGGATTTGTCTCAGTACACACAGCCTGCGTTGCTGGTAATGATTGTACTGATGTTGATTGGTGCAGGTTCTACCTCAACAGGTGGTGGTATTAAGGTTTCGACCTTTGCAGTAGCCTTTGTCGCAACGTGGACGTTCCTCCGTCAGAAAAAGCACGTGGTGATGTTTAAGCGCACTGTGACCTGGCAAGCGGTAACAAAGTCATTGGCCATTATTGTGGTAAGTGGGGCGTTATTAACCACCGCGATGTTTTTGCTAATGCTTACTGAAAAGGCAGCGTTTGATCGAGTCATGTTTGAGGTGATTTCAGCATTTGCAACGGTTGGTTTAACAGCTGGCTTAACCGCAAACTTAACTGAACCGGGGAAATACATCATGATTGTCGTGATGGTGATTGGACGAATCGGACCTTTGACTTTGGCTTACATGTTAGCTCGCCCTGAGCCTTCGTTGTTGAAATACCCAGAAGATACGGTGTTAACGGGTTAATAAGGTTAACAGGCTAAGGTTAACCCTTCTTGTTAGTGCGTTAGAAAAACAAAGCCAGCGAATATGCTGGCTTTGTTTTTTAGAGGTTCAGAGGTTTAAAGTCAGTTTCTGAATTCTTAGCCCTCGAATAATCCCACATATTCTTCGTAGCCTTCGTCTGCCAGTTTATCCGCTGGAATAAAGCGCATTGCGGCTGAGTTCATGCAGTAGCGTAAACCTGTTGGCTTTGGACCATCTTTAAATACATGTCCTAGGTGAGAGTCACCAAATTTACTGCGAACCTCTGTTCTCGGGTAAAGCAGCTTGTAGTCTGTAGTCGTTACGACATAAGCCTCGCTGATTGGCTGTGTAAAGCTCGGCCAACCTGTACCTGATTTGTATTTGTCTTTTGAAGAGAACAATGGCTCACCAGTCACGATATCGACGTAAATACCTTCTTGCTTGTTATCCCAGTATTTGTTGTCAAACGGGCGCTCTGTTGCGTCTTCTTGCGTTACATCGTATTGAAGTGCTGTAAGCTTCGCTTTGATCTCTGCATCAGACGGTTTTACGTATGTTTTAGCATTCGCTGTCGCATTCTTACTGTCGATGATCTGACGTAGTGTTTTAGGGTTGTCCTTTCTATCATCACCGAAGATTTTATCTAGGTACTGATCGCGGCCAGAAGCATAGCGATAGTAGTTATAACGAACCTTACTCTTCTTGTAATAATCTTGGTGGTAATCTTCTGCTGGCCAGAACTTCTCAAATTTTATCAGTTCTGTTTTTAGTGGTGCACCAAAGATATTAGCTTTGTCGATCTCCATCATGAAGTTCTGAGCAACATCTTTTTGTGCTTGGTTATGATAGAAAATAGCCGGTCGATAATGACGGCCTCGGTCTACAAAAGAACCTTTGTCATCGGTTGGGTCGATGTGTCGGAAGAATTGGTCAAGAACCTGTTCGTAGCTAACCACATCAGGGTTATAGGTCACGTTGATCACTTCGATGTGACCTGACTTACCCGAAGAGACCTGTTTGTAGGTTGGGTTTTCCAGTTCACCACCAGAGTATCCAGAGATAACGTCGGTTACACCTTTTAGCTTCTCTAGATCGGACTCCGTACACCAAAAACAGCCACCAGCCAGTGTCGCGATTTCACTTTTACCTGAATTAGCCGTTTTATCCATTGTATTGGCAGTGCCAGTCTGGCTTACAAACAGCGAAATCAGTGGTAGCGCAACCACGAGTGATACCAATATTTTAGATAATTTATTCATAGATACCTCATCTTGACGTTCTTCTCATTCGATTTTGAATGTACGAATAGAGACAGGTTTTAGATGGAAAAAATTACACTATTCATGAAAAAAATATCTCAAATAGAAAATCTTGCTCATAAATGCCGCCAGTAGTAGGGTGTAGGCATTGATATAAAATACCAAATAATGATGACGTTTTCGTACATCTAAGGAACAACATGCAAGCAGAAGTTAAATGGGTCGAAGGCTTTAAATTCCTCGGTCAATCTCAATCAGGCCATTCTATTGTTATGGATGGAAGTGGTGGTGCTACTGCGCCAAGCCCGATGGAAATGGTGCTAATGGCCGCTGGTGGTTGTAGCTCTGTTGATGTAGTGGACGGTTTGAAATCTGTGGGTCAAAGCATCACTGGTTGTAATGCAAAGCTTGAAACCAAACGTCGTGAAACAGCACCAAAAATCTTTACTGTGATTAACATTCACTTTGAAGTGTCTGGTGACAACCTTGATCCTGAGCAGGTCGCTAAGGTGTGTGCGGATTCATTAGAAAAGTACTGTTCTGTATGTCTAATGTTAGGTGCTGGCGTAGAAATGACTCACAGCTGGGAAATCGTCTAGTCTTCTGATTGTACAGCTTGGCGGTAGGCTAATCTTTACGGCTTACGGCTTACGGCTTACGGCTTACGGCTTACGGCTTATCGCTTACGGTTTTTAGGCATAGCCAGACAAAGAAAAGGGCGGAGCACTTTAAAGTGCTCCGCCCTTATTATTTTAACTAAGGTAGAGTGCTATTATTCAGCAGTTTCTACGATAACTTCTTCAACTTGTACTTCTTCTTGGTATTCGAAACCAGGGATCGTTGCGTCAACACGACGGTTTTGAGCACGACCTTCAGCTGTAGCGTTTGATGCAATTGGATTCTCTTCGCCTTCACCTGACGCTGTAATACGGTCTGCTTCAATGCCTTGCTCTTCGATGTATGCGGCTACAGCAGCAGCACGTTTCTTAGAGATCATTAGATTATACTCAGCTGCACCTGTTGAGTCGGTGTGACCAACAACATCAACTGATGATTGAGGGTGAGCTTTAAGTACTTCAACTAATGGCATTAATGCAATTTTACCATCTGTAGACAGTTCAGTACTGTTTGTCTCAAACATACCTTGAGAGAAGCTCTCAGTTTGCGCTTTAGTAACAACCACGGTTGTCTTCTCTTCAACAACAACTGCTGGTTCTGTGATTGGCTCAGATGGCGCTTGAGTCACTGCTGCCGCAGAAGCTGCTGCTGCCGCCGCTGATGCAGTTGTGTTACCAGTACCGAAGTTGTAGCTAACACCAACAGACAGTAGGTTTGAGTTTAGGTCTTGAACGTAGTTGTCGTCGAAGTCATCAAAGTATTGGTACTCAACGCGTAGTGCCCAATCAGAAGAAAGTTGCTTCTCTACACCGATACCAGCAGAAAGTACAACGTCATCTTCACCACCGTGCGAGATGTAAGCAGGACCTGCTTTGAAGAATACGTCAAACTCTTGCTGTACTGGAAGGCGGTACATTGGCGTTAGTGAGATTGCGATCAGTGGATCGCTGAACGCAGCTGTTGTGCCGTTCTTTGAAAAGCTTGTCTTGTAGTCGCCAAGGAAGTCTGAGCTTAGCTCAATACCAAACTTGTCATTAAAATTGTAGCCAGAGTAGATGCCTGCACCAATTGTATCATCATCACACTTTTCACCGCTTACGCATGCGCTGTCTAGCCAGCCCACGCCCACTTTTGCACCCACGTAAGTCGTTGCAGCAATAGAAGGCGCTGCTGCTAGGCCTGAAGCGGCTACAACAGCACACATGATTTTTGACAGTTTTTTCATAATTTTTTCCTTGGATTAACTCTTATTTTTATCTGAACTTACCAGTAAAACGATCACTTATTGGGTTACGACACTGCTTATAATAAGTAAATCAAGGTGTTGGTTCAGGTGAACCTGTTTCTTTCTCAGTACTTATATTGTTAATCTGATTGCGTATTGGAGTCAATGAAATTGTTAAATATTATATATTTAAGATGCCTTTATTGTTGATTTTATCATTTGTTGGAATGTTTATGTTTATGTTTATGTTTATGTTTAAGCTATAGCCTAGCCTCGTCTATTTACCAGTGGCGCTACGGGTAATAAGTAAAAAACTTGCGCTTTATCATGCTTATAAAACAAAAATCCCCACCCAATATGTATAACTCGAATGAGTACATGATTGGATAGGGATTTGAATTAAAGCGATTAGAGATGTTTTTCACGTACTTTACGTCACGTGAACATCTCGCTTTTGCTTATGGGCGCTCTCCTGCCAGTAAACGCTGTTCAATATCTGCAATGACGCCTGGTAGGTCTGCAATGGTATCGATCAAGTAGTGCGGGTTTGATTCGTTTAGCCTAACGCTTGCTTTTTCACGTGCAGCTGTAAGTGTTGTCTCGTCTGCATCTAAATATTCTTGATACGTTAAGCCTGCTTCGTTACCTGATAGTACAAGGCCTACTGTCCACATGCCTGCGTTGTGACCCTCATCGATCCCCGGTGCTGCGTCGTCTACTTTTACACACGCAGCAACGCTAGTTACACCTAGATCGATTACGTTTTTCAGTGCCATAAATGGAGCAGGGCGACCACCTTGAGGTAAGTCATCGGTCGCTACCACGTTATCTGGTCGGTAACCGTAATCTGCAGCAGCAGGAATTAAAACATCCATCACTTCACGTGGGTAACCTGAACAAGACCCGATCTTCACGTTCTTCTCTTTTAGGTTATTGACCACTTCTATCGCATTCAAAATAGGTGCTGCGTGATCGGCTACTTTCGCTTTTTGAAGAGGCATGAATGCCGCGTAGATCGCGTCAACGTCTTCACTTGTCATGGAGCGTCCGAACTGAGCCTTCCAACGAGCGTCAACAGCTGGAATTCGACCCACTGCTTGGATGTGGTCCCATTTGCCGATCCCCATAGGTTCACGCGCTTCAGCTAAGTCGATGTCAAAGTCGAAACCTTGTTTGAATGCTTCAACGAAGATGCTAGTTGGAGCAAACGACCCAAAATCAACGATAGTGCCGGCCCAGTCAAAGATAACCGCTTGGATAGGTGATGTCGTGTTCATAATAGTGTCCTATTTTTGTGTCACTCCCAGTTCAAAGTTCTGGGAAACAAATGGTTGTTTAAGGTTATTGGTTTAAATGTTGATTTCGAGAATTAAAGGTATTCAAAATCTTTGCAGACTTTGGCTATCGCTTTTTCGAATACAGACAGAGCGACTTCTAGCTCGCTGCGACTGATGATCAATGGCGGGCTTAATTGAATCACGTTACCTTGTGACACCTTAAAGCTCAGGCCATCGTTCAGACATTGGTAAAGTACTGCTTCTGCTTCATCGAACGCTCGGTTTTTGGTGATATGGTCAGTGACCAATTCCACTCCCCAGAGCAGGCCGATGCCGCGAATGTCACCAATGACTGGGTATTTCTCTTTCATTTGAAGCAGTTGTTCACGCACGAATGCGCTGTCTGCTTGCACTTTTTCAAGTAGATTTTCTTGCTCAATCACTTCCATCGTAGCCAGTGCCGCCGCGCAACCGATAGGGCTTTTCTCATGGGTGTAATGACCAAGTGAGACTTGTGCTGCTGTGTTGTATTTGTCTTTAGTGACCATGGCTGCAATTGGAACCAAGCCGCCGCCAAAACCTTTACCGATACAAAGAATGTCAGGTTCGATATCAAAAGCTTGGTGAGTGAACCATTCGCCACTACGACCCATACCGTTTGGAATATCGTCGATGATCAACATGACGTTATGCTTATCACAAATCTCACGGATTCGCTTCCAGTAAGCTTTGCTTGGAACTTGAACGTCTGTGTTACGCACTGCTTCGGCAATGAAGGCACCAATGCCACCTTCTTTTTCAATCACATATTCTAGGTAATCGGCGTAGTGCACATCACATGCCGTCTCATTGTTATCGCCTGAGTTTTGCCCGCAACGCGATAAAGAGACATTAAGGGGAAAAGCACCACGATAGGAAACCGCTGGTGGAATGCGTTCTACGCCAGCCATTAATGGCCCCATGCCTTCGCGGAAACACGCTTCGCCCCCCACTGAAATTGCATCGAGTGACGCGCCATGGAATGAATCCCACAATGACACTACTTTGAAATTGTTGGTGACATGTCGAGCCAGTTTGAGTGCCATGCCGATAACCGAAGTACCACCCGGTGCAAACAACACGCGGTTCAACTCACCACCGCAGATCTGTGTCAGCTTTTCAGCGCATTGAACGGCTGTTTCATTGGTAAAGCGACGTGGTGAAAACGGCAATGAAGCCATTTGTTGAGTCACTTTATTAATGATATGTGGATGGCCATAACCCAATTGATGAACATTGTTACCGTGAAAGTCCATGTACTTCTTGCCCGTCGCATCTTGAATGTAGATGCCTTCAGCTGCTTCAAGTGTGTCTAGACAAGGCGTTGACATCGCTTGATGAAGAAATACGTCAGAGTCACGTTTTAACATCGCTTGAGTCGCATCATCGTTTAGCGACTCGTTCCATTTCTCACGCGCTGGCGTGGTGTTCACATCGCCTTCGCTTCGAAAGTGTGTCGCCTTTAGAACAGAATCTTGATTGGCCATCGTCATTATTTGATGTCCCAGTACATAGCATTCTTAACTGCGCCAATTAGAGCTTCAATGTCTGACGGATACACTTCACCGATGTTACCGATTCGGAAGCAGTCGGCGTTTGAAACCTTGCCCGGGTAAATCACAAAACCTTGTTCTTTCAAACGGTCATAGAATTCCTTGAATTGGTAATCGCTATGAGTTGAAGAATAGAAAGAGGTGATAATCGGTGAATGAAGTTCATCATTTAACAGAGGTTCAAAACCAAGAGAGCGCATACCTGCAACCAGTGTGGTTTGGTTTGTTTGGTAGCGACTATGACGAGCTTCGATGCCGCCTTCTTGTTCCAATTCAAGTAGAGCTTGGTAGAAAGCGCGCACTGTATGAGTCGGAGACGTGAAGCGCCATTTACCATGGTTGCTTTCCATGCAGTGCCACTGGTCAAACAGGTCAAGGCTTAATGAGCGAGCTTGGCCTTTGCATTTTTCCAGTTCCGATTGCTTCGCAATAACAAAGCCGAATCCAGGTACACCTTGAATACACTTGTTTGCCGAGCTGATCATGTAATCAATACCTAAGTCAGCAATATCCATAGGGATGCCACCAAAGCTCGACATCGCATCAAGAATGACGGTTTTGTTGTGCTGTTTTGCCAATTTGGCAATCTCTTCGATTGGATTCAACATACCTGTAGTGGTCTCACAGTGCACAATCGCAACGTGAGTAATATCTGAATCCATAGCCAATGCCGTTTCCATTTTGTTCAAGTCAGGCTGTGATGTTTCACCTGGGGAAACGACATGGCATGGAATGTTTAAATATTCTGCGATTTGAGCAATACGAGCACCATACGCACCGTTATCGACCACAAGAAGCTTATCGCTGTTAGAGATAACGCTACCGATTGTTGCTTCAACTGAAGCAGTGCCGCTGCCTTGCATTAATACACTTGTATATCCCGCCTGCTTAGTCGCCAAAGTAACAAGCTTGCTACGAATCACCTCAACAACGTCTTTGTTGTATTCATCATCCCAAGTACACCAGTCTTTTAGCATCGCTTGGCGAACGGTTTCAGAAGTAGATAAAGGGCCCGGTGTCAGCAGTAAGTATTCGTTTCTCATGTTCAATTCTCGCGATTTGTATTTTGGACTATACCAATATTTGCGGTTACTTTAACAACCAATTTAAACGGTCGTAAATAGCCCAAACGTTATTTTCACAAAAGCTTCATATTCAAATTTGTCACTTTTGTTGAGAAATTTTCCGATCTTTAAATTGCCATTTTTTGTTCATTTAATCGTCATAAAAGCCAGTTAGCTTAATACTCGAAATCTGGTACATACCAATGCAAAGGTGTGTGTTAACAACCTAAATGAATTTATGGATATAGAAGCCTCTAGATGGAGCTTCTAGCCTTAACAACTTTAACCTTGGCAATTCCTAACCTTGGCATCGGGCCTGACTGGAGAAAATGATGAAAAACCGTTTTATGAAAGGATCACTTGCAGCTTTAGTTACTCTATTGGCTGGTAATGCTTATGCAGCACAGGAAGTGACGGTTTACACCGCTTTTGAAACTGACATTTTAGCGAAGTACAAAAACGCATTTGAAAGTGAAAACCCAGACATCAACATCAAGTGGGTACGTGATTCAACTGGGATCATGACGGCAAAATTATTGGCCGAAAAAAACAACCCGCGTGCAGAGGTAGTTTGGGGACTTGCTGGTTCTTCAATGGCACTGCTTAAAGAAGAGGGCATCCTGAAACCTTATATGCCTCAAGGTGTAGAAGCATTACGCGCTAACCTTAACGACCCACAGTCTACTCAAGCTTGGTACGGTAATGATGCATTCTTCAATGCAGTTTGTTTCAACGAAGTGGTGGCTAAGCAACTTAACTTACCTGCACCTAAATCTTGGGATGACCTAACGAAGCCTATCTATAAAGGCCACATTGCCATGCCAAACCCAGCATCTTCTGGTACGGGCTACATGCAGGTTTCGGCTTGGTTACAAAACATGGGTGAAGACCAAGGTTGGAACTACATGCAGAAGCTAGACCAAAATATTGCTCACTACACGCACTCAGGTTCTAAGCCATGTGTTCAAGCGGGCATGGGTGAAGTCGCTATCGGTATTTCTATGGCGAGCCGTGGCGCTAAGCTGAAAACTCAAGGCGCTCCACTTTCAGTGATTACACCTGAAGGCATCGGCTGGGAATCTGAAGCGGTAGGCCTTGTTAAGCCTTCTGATGCAGCACAACGTGTTATCGATTGGTCTATTTCTAAAGCGGCAAATGAGCTTTACATCGAAATGTACCCAGTTGTTGGTCACCAAGATGTGACAGGCAAAGCAGAGAACTTCCCTAATGTAGAAAAGAACATGGCAAAAATGGACTTCGCTCGCATGGGCAGCGAACGTGCCGACGTTCTTAAAACATGGTCTGACAAGTTTGACGCTAAATCAGAGCCAAAATCTTAATCTGACGACCTAGTCAGTTACTTAACTATTTAGTTCATTAGAAGTTAGAAATCAGTAAAGGAAGGCTTCGGTCTTCCTTTTTTAGTTTTACGCCTTCAGGTTTTAAGTAAGGTACAACAAATGACAAAGCACTACTCATATTGGTTCAAGCAAGCGTTGGAACAAGAGTTCGGCAACATCAATGCGGGGCTAGATTCGGCTAAGCCGCTCCAAAAAGATGTCAACTGTGATATCGCCATTGTTGGCGGTGGCTATACGGGTTTATGGACGGCGATTTTAATCAAACAACAGCAACCCGAAAAGCATGTTGTCGTGATTGAAAAAGGCCTATGTGGTAGCGGTGCTTCTGGTGCGAACGGCGGTTGCATGCTGACGTGGTCAACCAAGTATCCGACGCTGAAAAAGCTCTATGGAAAAGAACAAGCGAAATGGTTGGTTAAGGAATCGGAAAAGGTTATATACGAGATCGAATCCTTCTGTAACGAACACAAGATTGACGCGCATCTATATCGCAGCGGAACTTACTACACGGCGACCAATGAAGCTCAAAAGGGTGGAATGGAGCCTGTTGTTAATGAGCTGGTTAAGCAGGGTATCAATAGCTGGAAGAAGTGCGACAATTCTTTGGCTGATAAAGCGGGATCTGAACACCATATTGAGGGTTACTACTCAGAAGCTGCGGGTAGTGTGCAGCCAGCGTTATTGGCTAGAGGTTTGCGCCGAGTCGCGCTTGAACTGGGTGTCGAAATTCACGAAAACACAGAGATGACATCACTCGACTATGGCTCTCCCGCTCGAATTCAAACCAAAGGCGGGTCAGTATTTGCGGATAAAGTGATTTTGGCACTCAATGCGTGGATGCTCGATCACTTCAAAGAGTTCAAACGCAGCATTGTGGTTGTCTCTTCAGATATGGTGGTGACCAAGCCCATTCCTGAAAAGCTCAAGAAGTTTGGCCCAGAGAAAGGGGCGGCGGTGGTGGATTCGCGTATCTTTGTCCACTACTACCGAGATACCCAGGACGGACGACTCATGTTGGGCAAAGGCGGCAATAAATTCTCGTTTGCCAATCAAGTTGAAAGCATGTTTAACCAAACGACTAACTACCTGCCGATTCTCAATCAATCGTTCCAAAAACTGTTCCCTAAATTGGAACAAAGTGAATTCGATTACAACTGGTCTGGCGGCTCAGATCGTTCGGTTACCGGATTGCCATTTTTCGGTAACCTAAAAGGCCAAAGCAACATCTATTATGGGCTTGGTTATTCAGGCAATGGCGTTGCTCAAGCCCGTATGGGCGGGAAGATTTTGTCAGCAATGGTGCTCGATATCGACAATGCTTGGACACGAAGCGGTTTAACTAAAGGCCCGTTAGGACACTTCCCGCCAGAGCCATTTCGTTGGGTAGGTGCGATGATGGTGCGTGATGCGGTACGAAGAAAAGAGAACGCGGAAGATTCGGGTAACACGCCATTGTGGCTAGATAAACAGTTATCCAAACTCGCAGGTGCGGCGGGCAAAGCCGACAAGGTTGAATCATAGATTAATCTTGCGTTTAAATTAGAAGTTTACATTAAGGCTCTCAGTGATTTATGGGCAAGTCACTGAGGGCTTTCAACGTTGAACGAACTGTTAATGCTGAACAAATAGCAATCCTTAATGCTTATTATATCTGCAATATAACTGTCATTTAGCTACTATAAATTTGTCACTCAACTGCAATATTCTCAGTTTAAATTTGGTATATACCATATAGAGAGTGCTGTAGTATGAGCAACCAAACTTATTTGAATATTGAAAACGTTGTAAAGCAATTTGGCCAATTTACAGCGTTAAAAGACATCTCCCTATCGATAGATAAAGGCGAGTTCGTCTGCTTCCTTGGCCCATCTGGCTGTGGAAAAACCACCTTATTACGTGCGATTGCAGGCCTAGACTTACCAACGTCAGGTTCCATTGAGCAGAACGGTAATGATACGACCTTCTTGCCACCAGAAAAGCGCGACTTTGGCATCGTGTTCCAATCTTACGCTTTGTTTCCAAATCTCACTGTAGAAGAAAACATTGCGATTGGTCTGAAAAACCAAGGCATGTCGACCAAAGAAGCCCTTGAGACGGTTGAGTCTTGGTTAGAGACCATCGGCTTACCAACATCTGGTCAGAAATACCCAAATCAGCTATCTGGTGGACAACAGCAGCGTGTTGCTCTGGCTCGCGCATTAGCCTTGTCTCCAGGCTTGTTGTTACTCGATGAACCGCTGTCTGCGTTGGATGCGAAGGTAAGAACACATCTGCGTGACGAGATCTGCCAACTGCAACGCAAGTTGGGTATCACCACTATCATGGTGACGCACGACCAAGATGAAGCCTTAACGATGGCAGACCGAATTGTGGTGATGAATCATGGTGTTATCGAGCAGGTCGGTGCTCCTCAAGAGATCTACCAAAAACCTGTCAGTCGTTTTGTGGCTGAGTTTGTTGGTAGCATGAACTTCATTCAAGCTTCTGTTGCGGCTCAAGGCAAGATGCGTATTGCTGAGTCAATGCTGCCGTTACCTGGCTTAGATAATCTCACGCCAAATCTGGGTGATGTTTTTGATATTGCCGTTCGTCCAGAGCAAATCCAGTTTGTTGATCGTTTTAGTGAATCCTTGCCAGTGAGAATCGTATCAAGCGAATTCTTAGGGGCGTTTTATCGTGTTGAGTGTCAATTGCAACATGACTCAACGGCGAAAGAGATCATCGTTGATGTACCCGTCAAAGAGTTCAACCGATTGAAGCTGCGTCGCAGTGATATTTGTTACGTGGCGTTTGATCAAGAAGGCCTTAGAGCTTACTCATCGAAAAGCCTGCAAGTGATGAAAGACGAGGCGGCGTAATCAATCATGGAATCGACTCAAATGATGCAATCTAAGCTGCTAATTCAACGACGAGTACAACCTTTTCTGGCTCGGTTAAGCAAAGACAACGTAATTCTATTTGGGCTGTTGGCCTTTTTGTCTGTGGTCATGACGTTGTTTATCCTGATGCCACTGTGGGCAATGTTGAAAAAGAGTGTTCAGAACGCAGACGGTGAATTTGTAGGTTTACAGAATTTCGCTACGTATTTTGCGTCTCAAAGCCTGTGGCAGTCGGTAGGCAATACCTTCACGCTTGGATTGCTAGTGACCGTAGTCGTGGGTGTCTTGGCGTTTGGTTATGCCTATGCGCTAACTCGTTCATGCATGCCTTTTAAGGGGCTTTTTCAAGTACTGGGTTCTGCGCCTATTCTTGCTCCGTCACTGCTTCCTGCAATCAGTTTGATCTTCTTATTTGGTAACCAAGGTATCGCTAAAGAAGTCTTGGGGGGCAACTCGGTTTATGGTTTGATTGGTATCTCACTGGGCTTGATATTTTGGACGTTTCCACACGCCTTGATGATTCTGACCACCTCATTAAGAACCTCTGACGCTCGCCTTTATGAGGCAGCACGTGCACTCAATACTTCATCGTTAAAAACTTTCTTTATGGTGACGTTACCTGCGGCAAAATACGGCTTGATCAGTACCCTGATCGTTGTGTTTACGCTGGTGGCTTGTGACTTTGGTGTGCCAAAGGTGATAGGTGGTAGCTACAACGTGTTATCGACTGACATCTTTAAGCAGGTGGTTGGTCAACAGAACTTCTCTATGGGTGCAGTAACCAGTATCTTGCTGCTATTACCTGCGTTGCTTGCGTTTACCGTTGACCGCTGGGTTCAAAAGAAACAAAAGAGCTTGTTTGATACTCGTTCTGTCGCGTACCAACCTGAACCTAGTTCACTACGTGATGGCTTATGTTTCCTTTATTGCACCATCATCTCTGCTGCTGTGGTTATTGTGTTGGGCATGGCGATATACGGTTCGATGGTCACCTTCTGGCCTTGGAACAAAGCGCTGACGCTAAACAACTACAACTTCGCAGAAATGAGTACTTATGGTTGGGCGCCATTCTTCAACTCCTTAACGCTTGGTGCTTGGACTGCGGTTATTGGTACTGTTCTGATTTTCTTAGGTGCATACTGCATTGAGAAAGGTCGCGCCTTCGGTCCTGTTCGTCAAGCGATGCAAATGCTCAGCGTTGTTCCGATGGCCGTTCCGGGTATGGTGCTGGGTTTGGGTTATATCTTCTACTTCAATGATTTGAGTAACCCACTTAACTTCTTGTATGGCACGATGGCGTTCTTGGTGATTAATACCGTGGTTCACTACTACACGGTAGGGCACATGACGGCGTTAACGGCATTGAAACAACTGCCTTCCGAAATTGAAGCAACAGCGGCTTCGGTAAACTTACCGCAATACAAGCTGTTCTTTAAGGTGACGTTACCTGTTTGTCTGCCGGCGATTTTAGATATTGCGACATACCTGTTTATTAATGCACTTACCACGACATCTGCGGTAGTATTCTTGTATTCTACCAATACGATTCCAGCGTCAGTATCAGTACTGAATATGGACGATGCAGGTCAAACCGGTGCAGCAGCAGCGATGGCGGTGATGATCATGATATCTGCAGCGAGTGCGAAGTTGATTCATATGCTAATCAACAAGTTATTCGATAAGCGCACCCAAGCTTGGCGTAAACGCTAGCGAACCACTTATATTGCAGTTGGCCAAGGAGTGGCTGACGACAAGAACAAGAATGAAAGGAAATGAAGTGCAGTACGTAAAAATCAAAGATGTCATCGTAGAGCAGATAGAGTCGGGGATGTTAACACCACGACAGAAGCTGCCTGCGGAACGTAAGCTGGCTGAATCGTTTGATACGACTCGAGTTACCTTACGCGAAGCCTTGTCTTCACTTGAAGCGGAAGGGCGCATTTATCGAGAAGACCGACGTGGTTGGTTTATCTCTCCCGAGCCGCTTCGTTACGATCCAACACAAACGCTGAACTTCACCAATATGGCTCTATCGCAGAATCGACAGCCGAAAACTGAGTTGGTGGCGGCGAAAGGAATGTTAGCAACCAAGGAGGCGACTCGGCTTCTTGAGTTACAACCTTTCTCGGACGTTTATCGAGTAGACAGAGTTCGTTATCTTGAAGATAGGCCGGTTGTGTATGTGACCAACTACATTCGACCAGAGTTGTTCCCTAACTTGCTTGATTATGACTTGTCTAAATCGTTGACGGACATCTACCGCGAACACTTTGGTGTGGTGTATCAGAAGATCCGTTACCGAGTGAGCACAACGTCTTTACTTGGCGAGACAGCGCAAGCCCTGCGTGCGACTTCTGGCTCACCTGCAATGGTTGTTGAGCGTGTTAACTACAATCAAAACGGCGATCTGATTGACTGTGATATTGAGTATTGGCGTCATGACGCGATCAGTATTGAGTCAATCGCGCAGCTAGAGCGCTAGTCATACGTTAGAACGTTAGCATATCTGCAATTATGCAGGATTGCCCAATTGAAAAGTTCAAAGGTCTCTTATTCGGAGGCCTTTTTATCACCTGTTGTCAGCCGTTGTGCTAATTCATCTATAATTTAGGAATGAAATGGAATTCTCTGCCATCGTCATCGTGACTATTTCGGCTTTGCTTCACGCGGGTTGGAACGTTCTAGGTAAATCGAATCAAGGATCGGGCTCGTCTTTCTTCTTAGCCTCTGGCTTTGCCGCTGCTGCGATATTGACGCCTTACTTGATCTGGTATGTTCACAGCGTTGGACTGTCAAATATCTTACTTCCATTTTGGCAACTGGTTTTCTTGAGTGGGATCTGTCAAATCATCTATTTGATTGGGTTAGGCGCGGCCTATAAACAAGCTGATATCGGTGTGATTTACCCAATGGCACGGGCACTGCCCGTGTTGATGGTGGGTTTAGGCACGGTGTTGATAGGCTATGAGCTGTCACCTAATCAATGGTTTGGCTTCACCTTGATTACCTTGGGTTGTTTGTTTGTACCACTTAAGAAGTTTTCAGATCTTAGGTTAAAAGCGTATCTCAACCTTGGCGTACTGTGGGCGTTAATCGCGGCCATTGGTACCACGGGCTATTCCATCATTGATAAAGAAGCGCTTCTGTTACTCGATCCTTTGAGCACACCAGTTATAACTAACAAGCACACCGCGATTTTCTACCTAGGCATTCAGTTTTGGGCAATTGTGATTCCGTTGAGTGTTTGGTTATTCGTAACCAACCAAAGAATCGAGTTTACTAATGCTTGGATACTGCGAAAGAAAGCCACGCTTGCAGGCATTATGATGGCTTCGACCTATGGCTTAGTGCTGTTTGCGATGACCATGACTGAAAATGTCAGCTTGGTTGTTGCTCTTAGGCAAGTGAGTATCATTTTCGGCGTAGTGATGGGGATCTACTTTTTAAAGGAAAAGTGGCACGCGACTCGCGGTGTAGGCGTATCTCTAATTATTGCTGGCTTAGTTATCTCATTGACTTAAAAGATCGCCTGAGTGATTGGGGATTTGTGAATAGGTATCTCTATTAAGTTAAATGAAAAAACGCCCTTAGCGAAACAAACTTCGTTAAGGGCGTTTTCTCTTTATCTAGTAAGAAGCTGTAGGTAGTAAAAGACTTACCCCGCTAAATCTTGAGCATCTTGCTGTTTCAACACTTTGTGGCCATCTTCAGTGACACCACGTTTCCAGTAGCTGCTGATGTAGATGTTCTCTTTCGCGACTTCTTTTTCGTTGCGGAAGTATTGTCTTAGCTCACGCATGCTTTCAAATTCACACGCTGTCCATATTGAAACCTGACCTTCTAACCATTCTGTGTTGCGCACGGTTTGTGAAAGTGACTCTGAGGTTTCATCTTCAATCAACCAGGTTACTTTGATACCTTGAGGAGTCTCAAGTACCTGCTTATCTGCTGCTGAGTTGATCTGAATGATAGCGTGACCAGTTGCTGTTTCTGGGAGCGTTTTTACTTTTGCAGAAAGCGCAGGTAGGGACGTCATGTCTGCAACTAAGAAGAACCAGTCTGACTCTAGGTTAAGCCCCTGAATTAAACCAGGACCAGCCACTGAAATAGTGTCACCCACTTTCGCGTTCATTGCCCACCTTGCAGCAAAGCCACACTGCAAATCTTTAGTGATGTGACGAACAAAATCAACTTCAATCCACTGCTCTACAGGATTGTACTGACGAATGGTGTAGGTACGCATGGTTGGGCGCTCACCTTCGTTTAGCTGGCTTAAATCAGTCGTGCCAAGTGGCGAGAATAAAAGCTTGATGTAGCCGCCGGCACATTCTGTTGGGTATTTACTTAATCCCTCACCGCTAAGCGTTATGCGCTGCATGTTTGGAGTAATTGTTGAGGTTTGAGTAACGGTTAATGTGATAGGGCTAGGCTTGCTCATATAAGGCTCTCTTAGATTTGGATTTCCACATCATAATCCTGAACTAAAAAACACTCAATACTAATAGTTATCATTTACTTTTATTTACACATGTACTACCTAACTTATACGACAGATCCTATTGAGAAACGGATCCTACAAAAAGAGCCCTTTAGAAAACTAAAGGGCTCTTAGGATTGGTTTGACTCAGCGAACAGAATTAGCTGTTTGCTTGCTCTAGTTCAATCGTTTCTTCAGCGGCTTTCGCAGCTTCTAGCATCTTACGAATAATGAACGATGCTGCCATTGCGATACCTACCATCACGACGGCAAGAACAGTCAGCATTTGGAAGTAATCACCGTAAACCGTTTGCACGATCTCTTGTGTGATCTCTTGACCTTTCTCTAGTGCAATAGACGTTGAGAATACCGCGCCAACAATGCCTGATAGTGCGATAGCAACAGAGAACAAGCTTACTGAGAAGTTTTCAATGTGCTTAGGTGCAACAGACAGGATGAAGGCTACAACCATTGAACCTACAATCACTTCACCGAATGCTAGGAAGAAGTGAATCGCTAGGAAGACTTCTGGGCGGATCAGAATATCGTCACCAACTGTCGTTACTGCCATCGTAAGGATACCGAAAGCGATAGCCGTGAGGATGAAAGAGAAACCGACTTTGGTTGCAGTTGAGAAGTTAATGTTTTTCTTTTCTAGGTTAGAGAAGATACCCGCGATGATAGGGCCAGCAACCATACACCATAGTGGGTTCATTGCCATTGAAGCTTCAGGTGCGACAGGGATGAAACCAAATAGATCGCCACGCATTGTGTTGATCGCTACCATTGTCATCGAAGTCATCATCTGACCGTAGTACACGAAGAAACATGTCGTCAGGAATGTGATGATTAAGATAGTGCCCATTTTCAGCATGTCTGATTTCTTCGATTTCATCATCAAAGAGACAAAGTAGATGATCGCTGCACCACCGATTGCGTACACGATGTTTTGGCCAATATCCATGTTAGAGAACATGAAGAATACCAAGCCGATCATTGCTGCAGAAAGACCAAGGAACGCTGCCCAGTTTTTAGTGCTTACTGGTTTTTGGTCGATTTCAGCACTTGCTTCAACAAGGCCTTTGCGAACAAAGATCATCATCAGAAGCGCAGCACCGGCTAGCACCGCTGAAAGAAGGAAACCACCGTGGAAACCAACAACAAGTACTAGCATTGGGAACAGGTATTGGCCTAACAGAGCACCAATATTGTTTACTGAGTAGTTGATTGGGTAGCAGTTCTCAAAATCTTCTTGAGTTTTGAACGTGCGTTTGTAAAGACTTGGGTAAGAAGGGGACATCAAACCACGTGCATAACTTGCTAACGCAATACCACATAATGCCATCGGAACATTGGTTGCTGCTGCACCAAGTACCAGTAGAACGTAACCACTTGCGAACCCTAGGAAGGCAATGGTTAAAGATCGGTAAGCGCCTAAAAACTTGTCGGCGATAAAGCCACCTGCGATAGCAAATAGCGGTCCGATTGCAGAGAAAGCACCAACAACCATCATGGTGTCGGCTTCATTGTAGTTCAGATCTTCAAGGAAGAAACGAGTCAAGATCACCATGACGCCATAGAACGAAAGTCCGAACATCATTTGGCAGAACATCATTGATTTGTTTAATCTATTCCACATTATTTTATTCTCACGTTTGTATTAATATGTAGTGTAATTGCCCGATTATAATATCATTAGTAGTAATACATAAACTTAAACATCTGTCCCAAGCAGAACTTTACTCGATATATCTTTTCTTATGAGTGCATTCATATTTCTCATGAATGAGATTTGCAACGTTAGATTTTGCAAGTGGATGCATGGCGGTATGAAATTTAGCCATCATCATTTGTGGCTAAGTAATGAACTAATAAAGGGAAAGTTAGAGGTAGTCATTCTGTAAGTTATTTTGAGTGAGTATCACTTTCAATTAGCTGTTGGGCTTTAGCCAATAAAAAAGCCAGCTTGGTGGCTGGCTTTGTTGAGATATTGAAAACTAAGTTTACAAGAATGCTGTCTCTATAGAGGCTTTCTCCACTCGTGTTCCTGTCTTTTATTCACAAGGTGGTGCCATGTGGATCACGGCTAGGCCGCCTAGAGAAGTTTCACGGTACTTCTTGTTCATGTCTTTACCTGTTTGGTACATGGTCTCGATAACCTTGTCTAACGAGATAAGACACTTGCTGGTACGTTTCAACGCCATGCGCGATGCATTGATGGCTTTCATTGCACCCATTGCGTTACGTTCGATACATGGCACCTGAACAAGTCCGCCGATCGGATCGCATGTCATGCCCAGTGAGTGTTCCATCGCGATCTCAGCGGCAATACAAATCTGTTCGTTGCTACCACCACGTAGGGCAGTTAGGCCTGCTGCGGCCATTGATGAAGAAACGCCGACTTCACCCTGACAACCTACCTCTGCGCCAGAAATCGAAGCGTTGGTTTTGTATAAGATGCCGATTGCACCAGAGACAGCCAAGAAGTCTTTAAGCTGCTTAGTGTCTAGCTCTTTGATGAAGCGATGGTAGTACATTAATACCGCAGGAATAACCCCAGCCGCACCGTTGGTCGGTGATGTCACGACCTGACCGCCCGCTGCGTTTTCTTCACTTACAGCAAAGGCAAATAGGTTAATCCAATCCATGATCTCCATTGGATCGTTTTCAATCGAGGCATTTGCTTCCAGCTTTTTAAGCAGAGCAGGTGCTCGACGAGTGACTTCTAGACCGCCATCAAGAATGCCTTCCGTGTCAAAGCCACGCTGCATACACAGAGACATCACCTTCCAAATTTGGTCGGCTTTCTGGTCAATCACATCCATACCTTGGAAAGACACTTCGTTACGCAGAATTAAGCCACCAAGGCTCAGTCCTTGTTGTTCGGATAGTTCAAGTAACTGATCAGCGGAAGAGAAAGGGAACTCAACTTGTGTTTCTGCTTCCTGTTTGCCGTTTTGTAGCTCATCAGCGGTTGCGATAAAGCCACCACCAATCGAGTAGTAGGTTTCCATATCCAGAAGGCTGCCGCTTTCGTCAAAGGCAGAGATAGTCATGCCATTTTCATGCAACGGAAGGTTAGTTTTGTGGAAGAGCAGATCGCTTTCTACATCGAAATAAATTTCATGGTTACCGCTAACCAATAGAGATTTATCTTCAATCGCCTTACGCATTGCTTGGTTAGCACTGGTGATTTTAATGGTGTCGGGGCGGTTACCTAGCAAACCTAACAAGGTCGCTCTGTCTGTGTGGTGACCAATACCCGTCAATGATAACGAGCCGTATAAGTCGATTTGAATACGCTTCACTTGCTTAAGCTGAGCATCAATTTTTTGGGTAAAGTTAAACCCAGCGATCATTGGTCCATTTGTGTGGGAGCTGGATGGTCCAACCCCAATTTTGTAGATATCAAAAATAGACAGCATAGTAACTTCCTGTGAAGACGGTTCGATGGACGAACTCTGTGTAAAATTTGTATTTGGTTAGTTGCACTTCTTTGAGTGAACCTGTTCTGTGGGTGAAACAGTTATGCGATAGAGCGTATTCATTGATTGAAAGGGCTCTTTTATCGACTAGTGCTAACAAGCATAGAGCGATGAAATACAAGAGCGTGCTATGTTTGCTGTAAAGCGACACGTTTATTCTTGTATTACCTAAGATGTCGCTATCAATAGTGAGCATTATTGCGAGCAACATATAAGAATTTCAAAATACTTTTGTTAACAAGTATTGTATACATAATTCACTCCATCTAATCCCCAAAACGAGACTTGAACATAAAATGAGCATTAATCACCTCCTTATTGTGCTGGGTAAGCGACTTAATAAGAATAAATTGACTGATGAAGGAATCAGTCGAGTTGATGCTTTGGTTGAGTATCTGGCGGAGCCTTTGGTAGAAGAGTCGAATCAGCAAACTGCGGTAGCATTTTGTGGTGGGCTAACAAAAGGGCAAACACTGTCTGAAGCCGACGCGATGCACCAGTACTTTAGAAAGCTTGAAAAGCAGCGTGAACATCCGTTTTCTTTAGGGGCGATTTTGCTCGAGCGGCACTCGACCAACACTGTCGAGAACATACAGAACTTGGCCTCAGAGATGATTGCAAGCGGGCTGTTTACTCGCGGGCAAAGTGTGCAAGTGACATTCGTTTCGAATGACTACCATTTACAACGTATATTCGAGATTCAATCGCTCATGGGCGAGCAAGGTTTGCTTAAAGTTCTCATCGAGAAGTGTTCCGCACTTGGGGTAGAGCAGCAAATAGATCGCAGGTTGGAGGCTCATGTTGCGGTGCCATACCCACATCAAAGTGCTCAGGGGCAATTGTTTCTGTTGATGGACGTACTGACGACCTACCGAGTTTATCTTGAAGGTGTTTGTGCGGGCGCATTTAAGCGAGATTTAGAGTTGGTTAGACGAGAGCCAGAAAGACTGTCTTTGGAAGCATTGATCACTGCCAAAGAGCTCGTTGGACGTTCATCTGACTTTGACATTGTGGAGAGTTTACTCCCAGCATTGGAGCGCTGTATCCAGCAGACTTCAGTGGGTACCGATGTAAAAAAAGTCAGGGAATACCTAGCTCTACTAGATACTAACCTGACTTTATTGAATCGTTATTTAGATCCGGAATCGGATCACACACATCGCTGGTGGCGATAGGTGATTATTTCTTTCTCGTGATGCCAATAACGGTCTTTAAACTCGCAAAGGCAATCAGACAGTAAGCTAGAAGCTCAGTGCCTTCTTCAGCGATGTTTTTAACCGCTCGAACGTAATCATCGCCCATAACATTGTGCCAGAAGGCTCATGTGTTTTTTTACAGTGATTAACTTTGGTTTTCTGAATCTTGCTCATGGTTATTGCGGTAGTACTCCCACTGTTCAATGCGCTCGCCGTCATCGAATACACAGTAAGTTGTACGCTGATTGTTTTCAGTAACCGTGTCTAATTCACCGTCCTGTTGAACACAATAAACCGCTGCTGGGTTAGCGACTGAAACACGTTGGCCCTCGCTATATTCTGCATAGTCGTTTGCACAACCGCCTAATACAACGGCACATACAGCCATCAAACCAATTTTCTTCATGTCTATCTCCTACGTGATAACTCTATAATCGAATGCGTTAAGTTCTACAGAACCAAATGAGAAGCTCTATGAAATTAGTATATTTTAGATTTCAGAAAAGGTTGTCCTAATTTGGTCAAGATATTGAAATAAGTTGATATTTCTTCATGTTTAACGACTTTTTGAGTGTTAGATCAAGCTAAGTGGATTCAAGTTACCGTAGGAATATCCCCGTCCGATCCGTTCTGGTTAGCGGTTGTGAACCTCGAATCTATTGATGATTATGATATGATGCCGCCAAATTCAGTAGAGCAGTCAGAATCATGAGACACCTAAAAACAACCATCCATCCTGATATCGACCATCTAGACAATAAAACGGTCTATAAGCGCAACGCTGCCCGTGCCATTGTGTTAGATGGTGAAGACATTCTGATGCTGTATACAGAGCGTTATCACGACTACACCATTCCTGGTGGTGGTTTGGATGAAGGGGAAGATGTGATCGCAGGTATGGTTCGTGAACTCGAAGAAGAGACTGGCGCGAAGAATATCCATAGCATCAAGCCGTTCGGCATTTTTGAAGAGTTTCGTCCTTGGTACAAAGACGATGCAGACATGATGCACATGATTTCTTACTGCTACTCATGCAAGATCGATCGTGAGCTTGGTGAAACGGCTTACGAAGATTATGAAGTGAAAAACGGGATGAAACCGGTGTGGATGAATATCCATGAAGCGATCGCTCATAACGAAAAGACCATGGCAGAGAGCCCTAAGAAGGGCATGAGTATTGAACGTGAAACCTTTTTGCTGCATTTGATTGCCAAAGAGATGCTTTAGCCGTTATCAATACTAGCCTGCTAAGCTATTTATTTGCCGCCACTTTTGGCGGCAAAATTGTTTCTAGCAATGCTAAAATTTAATAGCGGAAACTAATTATTGAATATGGTTGATATTGTCAACTAAGTATTTTTGATGTATCTTTACCTCAGCGATGAACCTATCTAGCTTAACTGCCCGGTTATATCGTTAAATCTCGCTGTGAGCCTGCCCTAAACAAAGAATACTATGAATAAAAGACAGTTTATTGCCCATTATCTGCGCATGAATCGCACCTCGTACTTATTGGCGATTGTGTTCATCTTTCTCGTCAACTGGTTACAAGTAGAGATCCCTCGTTATATCCAATTGGCGATAGATTTGATTGATGATGCCTCTTCAACTGGCCACCAACAGCTTCAAACCTATGTTTGGATTGTGGTCGGGATGTCGGTTGCCATGGTGGTGGTGAGAATTCTGTCTCGTATCTATGCGCTTAATCCGGGGCGAATTACAGAGGCCGCACTTAAAAGTACACTTCTACAAAAGTTGAATCGCTTACCGAGCAGCTTTCACGAACGCTTTGCTTCGGGTCGACTGATCTCGATTATCAACAATGACCTTAGTGGCATTCGACTGCTGTTTGGTGTCGGCTTCTTGCAGTTCTTCAATGCCTTGCTTGCGTTGTCGTTGACGCCTCTTTACATGTGGCGTATCTCACCAGAATTAACGCTTTATTCGATCATTCCTATCTCAATCGCTTTTGTGATTTTCCGTGTGGGCTTCAAGCGTATGAAAACGCTGCATTTAGAGCACATGAAGCGTCTACAAAACCTGTCTGCTCAGCTAATGAGTTACCTGTCTGGGATTGATCTCATTAAGAGCCAGCAGATGTCACCTTGGGTGAAAGCCGAAACTGAAAAGCTGAACCAGTTATTGCTTGAATGCCGCCTTAAAATTACACGCATTCAAGTCTTCTTTATGCCGGTACTCGACTACGCCAATGACCTGATGAAAATCATCATTCTTGGGCTTGGTGGCTACATGTTAATGAGACAGGAACTCACACTTGGTGAGATTACCGCCTTTCTGACTTACTCGGTTTTGCTCGCTATGCCATTGATGCAACTTGGCAGAATCGCGACCATTTATCAGCGTGGCATGGTAGGTATTCAAAGTGCACAAACCATTCTTAATGCCAAAGTCCCGGAGCTTGATGAAGATAAGCTGACTGAACTAGATGTTGAATCACTGAAGGGAAAAACGTTTTCTGTTCGCAACCTCAGCTTCAGCTATTCAGGTGAAGAACGCGTGATTCTCGATGACATCAGCTTTGATATTCCAACAGGTAAGAAAGTGGGTGTGTTAGGCGGGATCGGAGCGGGTAAAACGACATTAGTGAACTGCTTAAACCACCACTTGGATGTACCACAAGGTTCTGTTTTCCTTGGTGAAAGAGATGTCACTAGCTTCTCACGCAGTGACTTACGCCGTTACGTGAAAACCGTGACTCAAGACCCTTACCTGTTTTCAGCAACCGTCGAAGACAATATCCGCTTTGGTAGCCTAGATACCGATTTGGCAAAGAGTCAGGTTGATGAAGTGCTAGAGCTCAGCCAGTTGGCTAGTGATGTGACACGTTTTGAACACGGCGATCAAACCTTAGTCGGTGAGAAAGGGATCATGTTGTCAGGTGGTCAGAAGCAGCGCTTAAGTATTGCGCGTGCTTTATTGCAACCCACCGACCTGATCATCATGGATAACGTTCTATCGGCTGTCGACTATGAAACAGAACGTAAGATCTTGGAAGGTTTGTTTAAACGTTTGGAAAATCAATCGGTTCTTGTGGTTTCACACCGCGTTAATGCCCTTGAATATATGGATGAAGTCATCGTGTTGAACGAAGGTAAAGTGATCGCGAAGGGCGACCACGCCACGTTATTGAAAACCTGTGATTACTATTACGATACATGGCAACTACAGCAGAATGAAACGGAGGCAGCAGCATGTTAAAACGTGTTGATCTCAAGTACCTCAAGCACTTTTTTAAGTTTGCTAAGAAATACAAAGGCTCTGCGATTCTGGGCATCGCTATGCTTCCTCTTTCTGTCATCACGAGCTTGTTGTTCCCTTGGCTGATCATTCAAGTGATCGATGTTCACCTGAGTCACGGGGATATGGATGGACTGCTCGAGTACGTCTTCTATCTCGTTGCCGTGCTGGTGGCGAGCTATGTGGTGGATACCACCTATTCGTACAACCTACGTAAAACCGGGCAATACACGATAACTGACATGCGCTCAGTGTTGTTTGCTCGCGTGCTCAAACTGCCACGCAGCTATTTTGATAACACACCGATTGGCGTAACGCTTTCACGATTAACCAGTGATTTGGAAACCATCGGCGAGACGTTTGTTCAGTCGGTTGTCGGGCTAGTTAAAGACAGCATCAATACCATTGCTCTGTTAGTGATGATGTTCTTTATTGATTGGCAGTTAACGATGATTGTATTGATCATTATGCCACCAGTGATGTATTTGACGGTTTATGTACGAAACCGACTTCGTGCACTCTATAAGGTGACTCGTTCTTCGTTGGCTCGCGGTATTGGCTTTTTACAAGAAGTCTTATTTGGCATGAAAACCGTTCAGATGTACCGAGCGGAAGAGCAAGTCGAGCAACGCTACCAAGGCTATACCGATGAGTTTTTAAGAGCGCAGAAGAAGATCAATAAATACGATGCGATTTTGTTCTCGTTTATCTCCGGCATCACTTCAATCACTATCGCGATTATGATCTGGTATGGCTCTGAGCAAGTGATAGAAGGAGCGCTCACCTTGGGTGTGCTGATTGCGTTCATCAATACTTTAGAGAAAGTGTTTGTTCCGATCCGAGACTTTACTTCGCAGATCGCTTCGATTCAGAGTTCATTTGCAGCGTTTGACCATATTGAAGAACTGTTTGTTGAGCCGACTGAAGAGGAAGGGCGTAACCTGCTGCCATCTAACAAGGTTGAGAAACAGCTTGAACAGTTTGTGAGCCTAGAGTTTAAGAACGTAAGCTTCCGCTACAAAGACGACTCTCCCTACGTTCTAAAGAATGTCTCGTTTGTATTGGAGAAAGGGCATCAAATCGCCCTTGTGGGTTCTACGGGTTCGGGCAAGTCGACGATTCTGCGTCTGATCTCTAAAACCTACCAAGATTATGAAGGCAGCATTTTGTTGAATGGAATAGAGCTGTCACAGATCTCAAGTGAAGACTCTGCTCATTTGTTCTCAATGATGATGCAAGACGTGCACTTATTTGAAGAGACCATTCAATTCAATATCGCGCTGGGCAAAACGCATCTATCTAGAACTGAGGTTGAACAGGCGGCGCGCTATGTTTATGCCGATAAGTTTATTGAACAATTGCCACAAGGTTATGACTTCCACTTGGAAAAGAACGGCTCCAACTTGTCTGTAGGGCAAACGCAGCTTATCTCGTTCGCTAGAGCGGTTGCACAGGGTGGTCAATTGATGATGCTTGACGAGGCGACCAGTTCGGTAGATTCAATCACCGAAGACCTGATTCAAAAAGCAATGCAGCGCCTTTTCAAGGAAAAAACTGTGATTGCGATTGCACACCGTTTGAGTACCGTTCGTCACTCAGATACGATTTTGGTGTTGGAAAAGGGTGAAATTGTTGAGCAAGGTAATCATCAACAGCTGGTGGCACACAATGGTATTTATGCTGGCTTGTTACAAGAATCGATTGTAGAAACGGGCGATTCTCAAGTAACGGTTGCCTGATCACCTCAAATCAGGTTTACCGTTATCGATACTATGAATTGGTGTTGCTTATGTTTCACCAATTTCTATTCTTTTCTAGTATTCCCAGTAGCTTAGGAAAAATAAAACATATTTTACGATTATTAATATGTTATGATCTCCCTACTACTAAAGGGGTGTCTTAGGGCATCGGGATGTATGCAAGCAAAAAGAACCGGCTTGTGTCAGTCACTTTCTGGCGAATATGGAATCGAAAATGTTGTTGGAAGAAGTTGTAGAAATTATCGAATTAACCGACTCAGACCATTTATCTCAAGCAATGGAACTGTTTAACGAGCATGGTTTTGTTGATGCTGAGTCTTTACCTTTTATGAATGTTGTTTTTGAAACAGCACCAGATCAACTTGCGAAGAAGCTGTCGCAGATTGGTTTTAAAGGTTTAGTGCAAGTCGAAAAGAATGAAGATGCATCAGGCTTCACCATTATTGATGCTGACCGTGTTCTGCTAAAAGATTCTGCTTAGTCGAAAGGCTCTGCTTAGCTGCAAGATTCTTCTTAATAACAAGAATAAGATTCAGCTTAGTGAAAAGACTCTATCCAGTTCAGTAACACCCGTTATGATTATTTGAGGTTAACACAGTGACAACAGCAACCGTTTCATCAACAGAACAACATATTTCCAACGAACATGCGCTTTTAGGTGCATCGTTATTAGCGTCTCAAAAAGTTGAGTTGGCTCTGTTCAGTGTGATCTCTAAATTAGCTAAAGCCCTATCAAAAGAGCAGCAACAGTCATTAGGTTTGGATTTGGATACCTTTTTAAGGGAGAAGCCAAGTGAACAAGCCTCGACTCTGAGCCGCTACGAAAATACGTTTGGTGAACAACTTCCTTTGAAGGCCAATGAACTCAACGATTTTATTTATCATCGAAACTTGGTCACTCGTGGCTTTTGGCGTGTGACTGGCGCTGATGTGAAAGGCGGTGAGAAACTTGCTAACCCAGAGCTTTATTTAAAAGAGTTCTTGGCTAAATGTGAATACTGGCAAGTGATGATTGATACTCAAACCAAGTAATCAAATTGAAATAAGAAAGCCATAGCGAACATGCTATGGCTTTTTTGTTGTTTGTGCAAATTGTCTTGAATTCTTTGAATCTAGAGCATCATCTCCAATACATAGTTCCTAGAGACAAAGTAATGTTTAAGTGCGGCACTGATATGCAGCACAATTAAACAGGCTAGAGCAATACAACTGGCACGATGTAAATAGAAAAAGAAGCCGTTGATTGCAGAGTCGGTAATTAGATTATTTACGCTCACTAACCAAAATAAAGAGTACGGTTCTTTTAGCATTAAGTAGCCGGTGCTGAAAACCATAAACATCACAAGATACATCAAAGAGTGTGCAAGCTTGGCAACGCATTTTTGCCCTTCAGGCACAGAGGTTGGCATGCTTGGCGACGAGCGAAAGTGGCTCCAGATATAACGAACCACAAGCAGTGGCGTCGCAACGGTCGCCAATGACATGTTGAGCACTGACAGAAAAGAAAACAGCTCTGGATGACTGGTGACATAGTGCATCACATACCCTGCGATTGTTGCATAGATGATTACAGAAGCCATTACCCAGTGCAGTACACGGCTTACTAAATCGTATCGTGGATTATTCAAATTAACCTCGTTCTGATCGTTATTAATATAAGATTCATCTCGATGCAATAAACCATTTTTCGGTATATTCGCATCGCGAATTAATCATATAGAACAGTATTACGCGGTATTTTTATAATTTAGAAATTAATGATGTTGCTTCAGGTGTTTTATAATTATCAATGATGTTTTAGAGTGTTAATTCCAATATGGACATAGCAAACTTGTCGACTTCCTAGCTTGTATGCCTATTACGAGATACAGTTAGTCTAAAGATAAATATATAAGGAATGTATAATGCTTCGAATCTTATTGATTGCAGTTATCTCGGTGTTCAGCACGATGAGTTTTGCAAGCGAAGAGGTTAAGTACTCGGAACAAGAGTATTTGGATAGACCGCTGATGGAACGCTATATCTTGGATGAGTTGAAGCAGCTTCGAATGGAACAGCAGGATCTTGAAAGACGCTTGACCATTCAGATGACTGACCGGGAACTGACTGTGGCAGACAAGTCTCTGAATTACGCCAATGTAACCGTAACCTACTTCTTCTACATTATTGCTGGTGTGGCCTCTCTTATCGCGCTGGTGGGTTGGCAATCCATCAAAGAGCTTAAACACACAACTCAAGACATGGCTGATAAGCGACTTAATTCTATCGCTCAAGACTATGAGAAGAAGTTTAATGTTCTTGAACGGGATCTTAAGCGCAAGACCAGAATCATTTCCGACAACAACCGCGAAATTGAAATTATCAATGAGATTCATAACCTATGGTTGAGAGCACAGAACGCACAAACGGCAGAGCAAAAAATTGAAATCTACGATGAAGTACTGAAGGTTCGTCCTGGAGATTTAGAAGCACTTACTGCCAAAGCTGACGCTGCTATGGATATACAGGAATACCACTGGGCAATGAGTCTTTGTAACCGTGTATTAGAAGTCGATGACCAAAATGCTCATGCCTTGTATCAACGTGCTTGCGCCTATGCTCGATTAGGGGCAGAAGGTCAAGCTATCGATGACTTAGAGCGCGCTATTGAAGCCAGTGGGTCCATGAGAGAGCTGCTAACTGAAGAGCCGGACTTTGAGATGCTGCGAGGCTTAGAACGCTTCGAAGTACTTCGTGAAGAGTAATATGAGGTAAAGATCCGTGTTAACTAAGGTGGTGGGCTTTGCATGCTCACCATACTTTCACACCTATCGCGCTACGGTTTCTTACATTTCATTTATTTTTTTGATTGAATTGTTATGTTATAACACTTTCTAAGTTCCTCGTTATAACCGCTAAGTATTTTATGAAGTTCCTCCGTATTGGCCTGATCGTTATTGCGATCAGTGCATTTTCCCTTGCTGCTTTGCTCTCTTTTCACTCCGAACCAGCACCAGAAATCTCTATCAAAATAACACCTTATCAAGGTTCTCAACCGAATGATGAAGCAGCCATCGACTCGCAACCGACTCCTAACTCTTTGGTTAAGGTCCATTATTTTGTGAAAGTTGGCGATACGCTAAGCAACATCTTTTCGTCATGGCAACTGCCTTATGGAACCGTTCAAAAGGTGATGGAAGCGGATCTTGAGTCTTTAAAGCTCGACACAATAAAACCTGGAGACCATCTAGAGTTGCTTTTGGATAGTGACTCTAAACAACTCGTCGAGCTGATTTATCACGAGAGTCTGGTTGAGCAAGCAGTCTTTACTCGAAACGATGATGGTAGCTTCACCTATAAATTCCACGAGATCCCAGGCGAATGGAAAGAAAAACTCTATGCGGGTAGTGTCCACGGTAGCTTTTCAACGTCAGCCTACAAAGCGGGGTTAACTACTAACCAGATAGCCAATATCACCCGCACACTAAAAGAAAAAGTCAACTTCGCTCGTGAGCTGAGAGCAGGTGACAGCTTTAATGTATTGGTCAAAGAGCAGTACACGGATGATCATTTAACGGGCAAAACAGAAATTCAAGGTATCTCAATTCAATTAAGAAACCGAGAAGTCGCAGCTTTTCTAGCACCAGATGGTCTTTTTTATGACAGAGAGGGAAATAGTCTAGAGCAAGCCTTTGATCGATACCCAGTCGACAGAAAATTCCGAAGAATCACTTCTTCGTTCAATCCGACACGAAGACACCCAGTAACTGGGCGAATCTCACCGCACAATGGTACCGACTTTGCGACACCTGTAGGTTCACCTATCTACTCAACTGGTGATGGTCGTGTGGTGGCACTCCGTGACCACCCGTATGCTGGTAAATATTTGGTGATTGAACACAACAGCGTATATACGACGCGTTATCTTCACTTGAGCCGCTTCTTAGTTAAGAAAGGTCAGCAAATTAAGCGAGGTCAGAAAATTGCGCTATCGGGTGCTACTGGCCGTATTACTGGCCCGCACTTGCACTTTGAGGTATTGGTTCGTGGTCGCGCCGTCGATGCGATGAAGGCTAACTTACCAATGGCAAGCTCAATTATGCCTAAAGATAGAAAAGAGTTTTTGGCTCGAATTGCCTCTTTTGATGCCATGATTTCTGAGCCAGCAGATCGTGCGAGTTAGAGATATTCAAGCCTAAGTTGGCCAACGAATATAATCACGCCCCTTAGCTAGCGATTTAGCTAAGGGGCGTTTTTCTTGGTAATCACACGATTTAGCGAGTGATTCAGTTAAGCAACCACCACTGCCGTGCCACTAGCAGAGACCATCAACATGCCATTACCTGTTCCCAAGACTTCGTAATCAATATCGACACCAACCACCGCGTTGGCACCTGCTTCAATTGCTTTCTGTTCTAGCTCTTTGAATGCGTAGTTACGAGCTTTCTCCAGCTCTTTTTCGTAAGTGCCAGAACGCCCACCCACAAAGTCACGAATACCCGAAAACATATCTTTGAAAACGTTCACCCCTAGGATGGCTTCTCCGGCAATAACCCCTTTGTAATCGACAATGCGTTTGCCTTCGACTGATTGTGTGGTGGTAATAATCATAATGGCCTCTTGTAAGCTTGCTGAGCTGTCACTCGCTTATTGATTGATAGTTTGGTCTTGCTCTTGAATGTCATCGTTCAGTGCTGTCTCTGAGCGTGTGAATTCATGTCTTAACCATGTTCTCAGTTTTAGCACACTTTCTTGTTTTAATTTGTTTTTCGGGCAAACAAAGTAGAAATCTTGATGCGGGTTAGCAACCGGTTTACCCAGTTCAACGAGCATCCCATGGCTGATGTCATCCTTCACAAACAAGCGATGCGTTACTAATACGCCTAGTGAACGAATCGCAGCTTGTACTGCTTGAATGGAGACATCGAACGTCAGATTGCTATGGAATGTGGGCAGTGGAATTTGGTAATTGTCGCACCACACTTGCCAGTCGTGTTGCCGCCTGAGGTTAAAAACGCCAATGGTCGGGTTTTGTTTGACGAGTTGCTCGACGCTCAATCCGGTCTGGTTTTTTAATAGAGTAGGGCTGCACACCAAGACCAGATCATCGTCGCCCAGTTTCTCGCTGTAATATTGCTCCCACTCATTGGGCTTGCCATGTACGAGCGCAACATCGACCCCTTCCTGTTCAATATCGAAAGGGCCAGTTAGCGTCGAAATACGGATATCAAGTGAGGGAGCGAAAGCTTGGAAGTCGGGAACTCGTGGGATCCACCAGTGCATCGCGAGCGAATTGACCATGTTGAGGGTAATGCGGTGGTCGTTAGGCGTTCTGGCAAGCTCTTCGGTCGCCTCTATCACTTGCTCAAGTGCGGGCGCGACTTTGCGGTAATATCGCTTACCTGCGGCATTAAGAACAACACGACGACCGACTCGTTGAAACAAAGGCTTGTTGACCAGTTGTTCTAACGACTTTATCGCTTGGCTTACCGCAGAGTGACTGACGTACAATACCCGCGCGGCGTCGGTCATGCTGCCAGTCTCAGCAACAGCAATGAAAGCATAAACGGATTTAAGCGGAACGAGTTTTTTCATTGGTAAGTTTTCCTTACAGTTATAGTTAATATTACTCGCTATTTTTCATTACGTCACGCCTCTAAAATAGATGTCATAGGAGGTGATAATTATGTCTGATATTACCAAGGCGACGACTTTCATGTTGTTGTCGACGTTCAGTTTGTCTTTAAGTGGCTTGATGGCCAAGTATCTATCTGAAGTGATGCCCACTTCGTTACTCAGTTTTGTGCGTTTTTTGTTACCCAGTCTGTTTTTATTTCTTTTCCTGACTTTTTACAAAATCAGCAAGCCGACACGAGAAATGTGGAAACCTTTGGTGATGCGAGCGATCTTTATGGTGGCGTGTCAGTGGTGTTTCCTTACTTCACTGCAAACCTTAACGCTGGTTGAAGGGGTTGTGTTATTCAGTACGGGTCCTCTGTTTATTCCATTGTTAGAAAAGTTAATATTTAGAACCAAGATTCATACAACGACGATCGTGTGTTTAGCTGTCACTTTTGTTGGCGTAGTGATGATGGCGGGGGATTGGTCGCAGTTTGAGTTGGGTTCTGAGTTCTTTAGACCTGCGCTTCTGCTTGGACTTCTCGCGGGGGTATTTAATTCTGGCTCGCAAGTGAGTTTGTACCGAGCGTCTAAAACTAGCCTGACACCAGCAGAGCTTAACGCGTGGACCTTTTTAGTCGCGGCAATCATTGTGATTCCAATGGTGGTGTTTACTTCACTTTCTGCGGTGCCCGATGTGCTTGAAAGTGCTGAAAAAGGCTTCGTGTCGGCGTTACTGTCTTTTGACGATTTACGCTGGATTGTTCTCGGATCACTTGGTCTTGCACTGTTTACCATCAATACCCAAATCTTCCGTTCCAAGGCGTATAAGCTTGCAGACAGTGGCTCCCAGTTGGCACCTCTGATTTTTACTAACATGCTGTTTAGCGCGCTTTGGCAGGGCTTGTTCTTTGATGATGTGTTTTCTACACAGCAGATGATTGGCATTAACCTGATTGTCGTGGCGAGCATCACCAATACATTGCTGGCAAAAAGACACAGCAAGGCGAAAGCCAAACAAAAACCGCACACCACAGTGGCTGTAGCGACTGTAGTGGACGTTGCGGTATTGGACTCGGCAGCTAAAAGCTAACCATTGAGTTATGGCTTATCCTCTGAATGGTTAATTTAAAACTTAGAACAATGAGCGTATGTATTCTTTTACTCGGTCGATGTGTTCGTGCGGGTCAATCTCGCAGCGTTGGTTCATTTCTAGGAATCGCTCAGCGTATTTATCGTAGATTTTGTTTTCCAAAAACAGTAAATACAACTTGGGATCGATATGACCGCTGGTGGCCATGTCGGTCATGATGTTGAGTGATTCGCTTAAGAGTTTACCTTTCTTATAAGGGCGATCACTAGAGGTGAGCGCTTCAAAGACATCAGCAATTGCCATTGCTCTGGACGGCAGAGGTAACTGGTCTTCGTTTAAGCCTCTTGGGTATCCCTTACCGTCGATACGTTCGTGGTGTCCGCTGGCGATATCCGGAATGTTTTGAAGGTAAGGCGGGTAAGGCAACTTGTTGAGCATGGTGAAGGTTTGGATAATATGATCGTTGATCATGAAACGTTCTTCATCGTTTAGCGTACCACGGCGTACTTTCAAATTGTGCAGTTCACCTTGGTTGTATTTAACTTCTCCGGGCTTAAGTACAAACGCTTCTTGCCATACATCGGCAGGGTTAAAGCCATTGCCCCAAGGTATTTTATGCTCCGGTTTGTCTGCAAGCAGAGGCTCCATGACAGGCAAACCCTTTTCCTGACTTGTTGGCTCAGTTCTCTCTTTCTCAACCGACTCTTTTTGGGTGTTAAATCTCTCTTTTTCAGACCAAGACAAACCCAATTGATCATCCAGTGTACGTTTCCATTGGCGTTTGGCTATTTGATCTAAGCGTTCTAGCTGCTCTTCCGTCATAGATTCGCCGCCAAGATTACACTCAGCAACGAAGGCAAACTCCTCATCCAGTTCAGACAGGCTTTGTTCGAGTATTTTGAGTTGTTCTTCTTGTAGTGCACCGTTCGCCATCGCTTTCCAGTAATCGGTTTCCGCTTGCTGTTTCAACAACTCAAAACGCATTCGCACTTCGTGGATTCGGTCGTAAATGGTTTCCAGTTTTGTTGCCTTATCTACCACATATTCAGGCGTGGTCACCTTGCCGCAGTCATGAAGCCAAGCGGCGAGCATCAACTCTTCCCACTGTTTACTGTCCAATGAGAATTGCGGGTAATAGCGGTCATCATCTATGGTTGCTTGAGTTAGCCATTTGGTGAGCTCAGGCACTCGTTGGCAATGCCCGCCCGTATAAGGTGACTTGGTATCAATCGCCGATGCAATCAGCTCAATAAAGGCATTAAGCATGTCTTTTTGTTGCTGCATTTGGTCGATGTTGTCTTTCGCTATTTCCGCAAAGCTGAGCAATTCTCTTAAAAAGGCGTGCTTGTCTGCCTGCATCTTGGTAATTGGTCTCTCATAGCCAATTGCCACAATCCCTACCAACAGTTTCTCTCGGTTTAATAGTGGAAATAGGTACAGGTCTGAATTGAAGATCGAATCTTGGTAATAGTTGAGAACATTGTCTTCTCTGTTTAAATGGATCGTCTCACCAGATTTAAGCTGACACAGCAACCAAGGCGTGTGTTTGATGAAGTCATTGATGTCGGCCTTAAAAGGAAGAATGGCAAGGTTGGCTGCCGTATCAAACACGTCTTTCTCTTTGGATTGAGTGAAAAGGACAATGGTTTCTGCTTTGGTAATTAAATAGCTTTGATGAGCAATGTTCTTGGCTAAGATCGAAAACTCCTGATTCCCGGCGGTGTCTCGAAGTAGGGTAATCAGATCATGAAGCGTGTGTTCCATTAGCTCAATCGAGTGGGCGAGGTTAGCCACTTCTTGAATCATGCTTTTGGGATAATGAGTACGCCTGAAGTCGAACCGAGCGATGTTGTCGGTGAGTTGCATCAGCGTATTGAGCGGCTGAGACAGTCGATTAGCAACAAACCATACGATAGCGAAGCAGATGAACAACATCCCAATCGCGACCGCAACTTGCTTGTCTCGCATCGAGATAAGATCAGCGAGCAGCTCATTGTGTGGCGTCGCTTCTGCCAAGTATAAGGTGACATTTTGAGTCAGTTGAACCGGCGTTAGCGTTAGTGCCCAAGTGTTTAAGTTGTACTCAACGTTTTTTAGATTGAGGTTAAACTTCTCTTCATCAGACATAAGCGGCGCAATAACGGACGCTTTCAATGCTTCCATCTGTTCACGTTTGGGCACATTAAAGAAGCTTTGGTCTTGCTCACTGCCAGAGAGATTCCCCGTCGTTTGGTTGTTCGTTTGCTCAGTTTTACTTGTGTCATCAGATTGGGAGTCAGGCTTGGGTACTGATAGCTCAAGTTGATGCTGACCGAGAAGATTAAAATGTTGATCGAACAAGGCGAGCCGGGTTTGCGGAGAATAAGCTAATTCACTGATCTGAGAAGAGAGGGAACTCAACGTAAAGTCGGCACCAACCACATGCTTGCCATCGGCAGAACGCCTAGAGAGTGTAATGCCATTGGTTTGCAGGAAATAGAATAGATAGGGCTCAGAGAGTTGTATTGAGCCATCAGGCTTTGCGTTACGAAACCAAGGACGAGTGGTGGGGTTGAACTTACTCTCTGCTTGTCGAGTACTGATCACTTGATGTGCGCCATCAAGATAGGTAATAAAGTTTTCACCGTCTAGATTGGTGCTGCTGACCATCATGGTCGCTTTAGCGGGCGCGCTGTTTTCGGCTCTCTGTTTATTGGTGCTTAATGGACGAAAGATTCTGAAGTCACCATCTTCAGAACCATAAAATAGAGCGACCAAATTGGTGTTTTGCTTGAAGATGATATCGACCGAAGCAAGCCAAGAGTCTTTTTCGACAGCGGAAGCTTGATGAGCAACAAACGGGCTCACCGCCATCACATTTAAGGTTGTGATAACAGGGGCAATGGCTTGTTTAAATACTGATTCCAGTTTGTCGCGGTGCTCATTACTGATCTCGCGCACTGTGCCTAGCAGCAGCTCTTGGGAGTGCCGATAACTAATCGAAATCAATACCGCACCGACAAGTGTTGTCAAAATTAGGAAAAGGCTAGTGATGTGGATACTCAGCGGATATCGTCTTCTTCTCATCTAACACTCCAGTTTGTAGGCTGGTTTAAGTATTGACGAACTTGGGTAGGTTGCAAAAAATTGGCGCAATTACCGAGTGTGTGCGGTTCGACTTAGATAAGACCAAGCGCTGGCTGGCTCTGGTTAGCCACGTATTCCCGTGTCGTGTAAATGAACCAGTAATAAACCTTTATGTTTGGGTGCTAATTGTCACTTTCAGCTGATAAACTGGCCGAATTGTTGCCATTAGGCATTCATTTTCTGAAGTATTCTTTTCCTGAAAGAGATTCAGAGTTACTTTCTGAAAAACGTATTTTGACCGAGCGAAGAGGGCATTGATTCATGGAACTCAAAGTAGATACTCACACCCACACATACGCAAGTGGTCATGCTTACAGCACATTGATCGAAAACGCCAAGTCGGCAAAGCAAAATGGTTTAGCCATGTTTTGTACTACTGATCATTCAGAATCAATGCCGGGCGCGCCACACTATTGGTTCTTCAGCAATCAGCGTGTGCTCCCTCGTTTTATTGAAGATGTCGCAATTATTCGAGGTGTTGAGTCAAACATCATGAACACACAGGGTGAAATCGACATTCATCCGAGTGTGGATAAGAACTTGGATTGGGTGATCGCGAGTTTTCATGAGCCAGTATTTCGCCCATCGGATGTCGCTACCCATACAGAAGCATTGTTGAATGTGATTAAGGGCGGTCGAATTGATGCGCTTGGTCACTTAGGCAATCCTAATTTTGATTTCGATTTCGAAGCCGTTATTCAATGTGCGGTTGAGAACAACGTGGCGATTGAGATCAACAACACCACACTCAAAGGCAATAGCCGAGTTGGCAGTGTTGACCGCTGCTATGAGATTGCAAGAATAGCGAAAGCGAAGGGTGCATTTATTACAACAGGCAGCGATGCGCATTTCTGTTTAGATGTCGGTGGCTTAGACTTAGTCGCAGCATTGTTAGATGAAGTGGGCGTAGATTCGAGTAAAGTGATTACCCATTCGCCAAAGCAGTTCCTAGCCTTTTTGGCCTTGCGCGGTCGTAATGAAATCCCAGAATATTCAGATCTTGTTTAAGAGAATGTCGGCGGGTTTGCATTTCGACACAATCAATTTTTGTGCCTGAAAGATTTTTGTATACACTAGCCGAAAATAATAAAGTCGAAGTGCCACAGTAATGACGGCTCTAACTTCAAAGACACCGCTTCACTTGGAGAAACAATGAAAACTCGCTCAATCCTTTTATCTGGCTTAATCGCTGCTTCAGTATTGTCTGGCAACGCATTTGCTAATGTAGACCTTAAGAAAAACATGCAAGAAATGAAGCTTGCGTTCAAACAAGCGGCAGAAGCTCAAAGCATTGAAGAGATGCAAAAGCCTATCGTTCGTTTAGATACGCTAGTGGCAGAGCTGAAAACGGGTGTTTACCCAGTCGAGAAAGAAGACAACTTCATGGAAGGCTTCAAAAAGATCAGTGCATCACTGGATAGCATTGAGCAGAAGCTAGACCAAGGTGACTTAGCGTCGGCACAGCAAGAACTTCGTACTATTGATGGCCTTCGTGAAGAGTACCATGAGAAGCGTAACCCAAGCATCTGGAGCAAGATCTTCGGTTAATTCGTTAATCATGAACGTTTGCTAGATAGGTAACAAAGAGCAAACCTCAAGATTCGATTTCTAAAACGCCGCCTTACATTACCCTCTTTCGAGGAAGGTGTAAGGCGGCGTTTTTATTGTCTCTTTTATCGAAAGCCTGCTGCAAAGAGATGAGTATTACTTTCTTAGTTTTAGTGTTGTAACCAGTATTTAACGAAAAAGAGTGTGCGTTAGCTTCAATTTTTTAACTTGCTGTTAATCTTTACGTTTACCTATATTCCAAGTCCCTCATAATAAGGGAAATTTATAAAGACTTGGAATAATGCGCCAAACCTCGTTCAACTTCTTCATGTTACTTGCAACAGCATTAAGCTGGGCGCTAGTGACATTAATGCCTGTTATCAATGCTCATGGTAATAGTGCGGGAGTATGGGCGTCGTTATGTACGGTCAATGGCTTTGAACTGGTTCAAATTGAAGAAGGCGAACCCAATACCCACAAAGGTAAGCCGTGTCCCTTTAGCCATTTTTCTACGTTTCACCAAGACGAACTTCCAACTACACTACTGACAACTCGACTGAGTTCTATTGTCTCAGACAGCTACGCTTTTTTGGCTCTAAGCGAACGCTACACGAGACAAGCCCCGCGCGGCCCTCCCTTTGATATTGCTTAAACCTAACCCACTAAAATAATTAAAAAATAAAGTATTAAGTAAAGTTAAACATGCTCAGATTACTTTCTGATTTTTCAGAAGGTATGTTTGCGTGTGTCAAAGGAAATAATAATGTTGAGAAATGAATCTCACACCCCTGCGAAAGCACAAGCAACTTCGCAGTCTAAAAGCAGTGCAACAACCGGTTCGAAAACCAATATAAAAAGCAACGACCGCAATAAAACTCTCTACTTCCTCTCTTGGCGCTGGCACTTCTATGCCGGGCTATTCGTTATCCCATTTATGTTGATGTTGAGTATTACTGGTTTGGTGATGCTGTTTGACGATGAAATCGAACTTGCTTTCCATCAAGACGCGATTGAGATTGCCGTATCGGGCGAACCGATCAAGGTGTCACAACAATTAGCTGCCGTACAAAATCAATACCCACAAGGTACGGTGACACAGTTTGTACCTAGCAAAGTCCCTGATCTGGCTAATCGATTTTCTGTATCACTTGAAGATGGCACTTCCGTTTTCGCCACGGTGAATCAATACACTGGCGAAGTGGTAGGAGAAATCCCCCGCAGCGATAGCCTGTATCAGCTAGCGAATGACATTCACGGCACTTTGTTGATTGGTGATTGGGGTGATTATCTAATTGAAGTCGCAATAAGCTTGTCTATTCTGTTGCTCATCAGTGGTATTTACTTATGGTTACCGAGAGATAACGCGAGCCGCGCTGGTTTTCTTAAGCTTCGATTTGGTTCAGGAACGCGTATTTTAATGCGTGATCTGCATGCGAACATTGGAGGTGTGTTATCGCTCGTTCTGTTGTTGTTTATTCTGTCTGGATTGGCATGGACAGGTTTTTGGGGCGGTAAGCTTGTTCAAGCATGGAGCACTTTCCCTGCTCAAATGTGGGACGATATTCCGTTGTCTGATAAGACGCACGCTTCCCTCAACCATGGCTCAGAAGAAGAGCTACCTTGGAACTTGGAGCAAACACTATTGCCTTTGTCTCAAGATAAGCCAGCAGAACACGTTCATCATGTGGAAGAGGCGACGGAACCTCATGATCACTCTAAGATGGGTGAAGATCACTCTCAACATGTGTTGTCAGCAAGCAACTTCGACATTGATGACGTTACTGAAAAAGCATACTCACTTGGCTTTACACGATACAAGGTGAATTTCCCGCGTTCAGAAACGGGTGTTTACACGGTCACAGCCAACACTATGGGCGGTGACATCATTGATCCAACGCAGGACCGTACTACGCACCTCGACCAATACTCAGGTCGTATTCTGGGTGAGGTGACATGGCAAGATTATAACTTCATTGCCAAAACGTTAGCGGTAGGTATTTCATTGCATCAAGGTGACATCAACATCATTAACAAGCTTCTAAATGCTTTGTTTTGTTTGGCGTTCATTGTTGTGTCCGTGACTGGCGGTGTGATGTGGTGGATACGTAGACCTTCAGGTCAAAGAAAGCTTGGCACGCCACCGAAGTTTGGCGATGCAGGGCTTTGGAAGACAGGTTTAGTGATCGTGATAGTTATTTCAGTACTGTTTCCACTGGCGGGAGCGACGATCGTGACAGCAATGCTGCTGGATTGGTTACTATTTTCACGCGTTGAGAAATTCAAGACGGCATTGAGTTAATTGATATACAAACTGACCTCCTTTTTGAGGAGGTCAGTTTCATTATTCAGATGACATGCTCTGTTTATTAAGAAGACGTTAGACTTGTACAGCTCTATATTTGATAAAGCTCTAGATTTCATAAAGCTCTAACGGAAGCCCGTCAGGATCGGCAAAAAAAGTAAATGCTTTACCTGTAAATTCATCAATTCGGATCTGTTCGACTTCGATTCTTTGTTCTTCCAAATAGCTTTTGATTTGTTGAACGTCATCAACACAAAAAGCTAAGTGTCTTAGCCCTTGAGCTTCGGGAAAGCTAGGCCTTTCTGGCGCGTTAGGGAAGCTGAATAGTTCTATTTGAGCACCATTAGGTAGCGCTAAATCAAGTTTGTACGACTGGCGAGCCTCACGATAGTTTTCGGCAATGATCTCAAGTTTCAAAATCTCGGTGTAAAAGTGCTTCGATGCGTTGTAGTTTGAACAGATTATGGCTGCGTGGTGTATTCCTTTCAACATCAGTTTATTTCTCCTGCCAACTTGTCACCTAAGTGCTCCATGGCGTAATCAATGAATACACGCAGTCGAGCGGGCATGTACTTGGTTTGAGCAAACTGCATCGCAATCGCACCATGGTAATTACTCTTGATGGTCCAATCTTCCAACACTTGTACTACAGCCCCTTCAGCCAACGCATCTTGAATCACGAAGTCATGGAAAATACCGACGCCTAGACCTTCTTTCACACCTTTCAGTCGCATCTGCGAGTGGTTAACTGCGTAACGTCCACTGACGGGTACTGTGTGAAATTCATCATCTTTAAGAAAATCCCAAATGTGATCTTTGTCTGTCTCTGCAAGATACAAACAGTCGTGTTCAGACAGCTCGGTAGGGTGGTGAGGAATCCCCTTGGCATCTAAATAGTCAGGGCTTGCACACAACACGAGGTTTGTTTTTCCTAACTCTTTCAATACTAAGCTTTCGTCGGGCTTATCAGTCAGGCGGAAAGCAATGTCGATGCCTTGACGTAAAATATCGATGTCGCCGTCAGCCGCTCTCAATTTAAGTTGGATTTCTGGATACTGATTTAAGAATGGAACAACGAAAGGCTGCAATACCGAATTCAAGAAGGCTTCAGGCGCCGCTACCGTTATCGAGCCTGCAGGTTCGGTATGGTCGGAGGTAGACAGTTCAACGGCTTGTTGCGCTGCGTTGATCATCACCACACTCTGATCATAAACCAATTGACCCGCTTGCGTAATGATAAGGGTACGAGTGGTACGCTCAAACAGTTTCACCGATAGCGCTTTTTCCAAGCGGGTGATGAGCTTACTCAAGGCTGACGGTGTCACGCCTAACTGTTTTGCTGCAGCCGTAAAACTACCTTCGTTAACCACCAAAATGAACGAGGCGAGGTCCGGAAGCAGGGCGATGAGTTTTGGGTTAATCATAAGTATCCAATAGGCTAGTTTCAACGATGAACTTAATGGCAATTGTGAGCGATTTACTCTGATTTGTGAATCAATTTCATTAATTAACTGACTTAATAAAGCGATGTTGAAAGCGCCATTTATTAACGAGTGTAAGTGAACTACACTGATAAAAAAGCTAGGTAAGTGACCGATGAATAAAGAGAATTTTCCAGAAGAGTTAAAACGACTTCGCGAAGCAGCATCCATTTCTCAGGAAGAATTCGCAGAGTTGTTGTCCCATTCTCATCGGGCATTCTCTGGTGTGAATCAGGTAATGGTGAGCCAGTGGGAAAGGGCAAAAACAGTACCGAGTTTTGTGCGCCGTCTGGGTATCGCAAGCTTCTTTCAGCTAGATTACGACTTTTCCGTTGAAGAAATGGTGCAAGTGAAAGCTGCCACTAAGAATGTGGAGCGTCCATTCAGTGTTGATATTGGTTATGACTATGAGGTGACGAGTGTTGAGTCATATAGCATGGGGACACTTCCAGCGAAAAGACTCAAATCGATTCAAATCATGCATCAAAAAACCTATGGCAAAGATTTTATCGAGGTTTCTAAACATCTAGGCGTAATAAAAGAAGATATGCAGGTACTGTGTTTTCTTTTTGAGGGCGTCATTATTGGGCATGTGGTGTATGACGGGTTAAGTAAGATGCTTTGCAGTGTTGGTGCCGTTAGTATTGTTATTCGTCGTAAGATCTTCGATTACATGGCGGACAATTTATCGGGTACTGAATTCCGCTTTCCTACTCTTGATCCTGCAATGTCCCAGTTCCTCTATGATCTTTACTTAGAGCCGTATATGAGCAAACTCGGCATGCCATTTTTCAAGGCTGATATAAAGAAAGTAGTGAATAACCCGTTCTCTCAGAACATCCAAAACAAACACGATATTTACTTCAAGTGCATTCGATATCACGATCTTAAGCAGAAAAAGAAAAGCGTCGAGTTTGTCTTAAATTAACCTTGCTTGAGTACTCACTTTTACATGACAAGTCTAAGATCGGTCAAAGGCAGTGGTTTTGAATATAGAAAGCCCTGATAGCTATCAAAACCTAGCTGGTGGACGAGCTGATGTGTATCCGTATCTTCAACACCTTCTGCCACGGTTTCGATTCCAGACTCTTTGCAGTACGCCAACGTGCGCTTCACCAAGTCCGAACGTGCTGGTTCTGCGCTATTCACGATTGACTTATCAAACTTCACTTCATCAACATTAAGGCTCATCACCTTATTCATATCTGAATGGCCAATGCCAAAGTCGTCGATTGAGGTTTTAATGCCAAGAGATTGAAAGCGTTTTATCTGCTCACAAAGTTGGTCATCCAACTGATCGTTTTCGCTCAGTTCAAAAGTAAGCTGCTTTGCTTTGAACGACGTATTCCAAAGTAATTCGCGAACCTTTTCCACGTTATCAGGGTTAGCCAACACCTTCTTGCTGATATTAACTGCCAAGTTCAAGTGAGATGAGAGAGATTTTACCTCTGTCAGTGATTGCTCAAGAACACTAAAGAAAATCTCTTCTTCATAACCCAATCAAATGCACGATCAATAAACACACCTGGAGAGAAAATCCCTTCTTCTGGAATATCTAAACGAAACAGCGCTTCAACACCAGTCACTTTCTCGATACTAGGTTCAACCTTTGGCTGATAAAAGCAGGTGTGCCAGTCGTTTTCGAAGGCTTCTTGAATGATGTGGTCTGATAGGTTCACTTGTTTGGTTTCTCTTCTCATCGTGTTTCATTTGTATAGCGGCGTTGCTGGTGCGCATTCTGAGAGAAGCGGGCATTCATCACTATATCGTTTTGAGATGAAAAATTGAGATTTGATATGAATTCAGGGTGAGTAACATATTTTTTGTTATTCTTCTTCATATCAATTAGCTGGATATTACTGGTGTGAAAAGTGTGATCTTAAGTCAAGAATAACTGGCATCACATTTTTTTGTAACTGGAGGGATTATTTACAAAGTTGGTCATGTTACACTTGCCCGGTTATAGGAGAGCAACCCATTTATGAAAAATTACAGTGACATATTAGCTTTAATAGTTGATGACTCCCCAGTGATCTTGTCGAGTATTCGAAGAATGCTGATTAGCTTAGGTTTGAATGATAAGAATATTTATCATGCAAAAGATCCTAAAGCTGCTATCTGGCACTGTAAAAAAATGGGTTTTGACCTGATTATTTGCGATTATAATTTTTATACACGCCTCAATGGCAAACAAGTCTTTGAAGAGCTTCAACACTACAGTTTAATAAAACCAAAAAGTAGTTTTATAGTGATAACTGGCGAATCATTATCAAAAATTGTTCGTTCTATTATTGAGCTCTCTCCTGATGAATATATTTTAAAACCTTTTAATTCAGCTTATTTTACTAATAAGATCCGAAGGTCTCTAGCAAGAAAATCTGCTTTATATCAGCTTTACCAAGCAAAAAATCAGAAAGATTATACTCGCGGTCTTAATTTATGTGATGAACTGGAGTTTGAACACCCTCAATACCATTTTCTAATTCAAAAGTTTAGAGGAGAGTTCTACGCATTGTTAAATATGTTTAATGAAGCGAAAGAGCTATATGACTCAATTATTGTTGAAAAAGACGTTGAGTGGGCAAATGCTGGCTTAGCTGATAGCTTAATAGAGCTAGGTGAGTTTGCTAGAGCACAATCTATTGTTGAAAAAATGCTAGCAAAGGTACCGAATTCGACGCAAGCGATGACGCTAAATGCAAAATATGACATTTATAATGGTGATATACCTAAAGCAATAAAGCAGTTTACTATTATTTCTGAGTTGACCCCTGGTAACCCTGAACGTGAGTTGGTTATTGCAAACTTATGTGTATCTCAGGGGGACTATAGAAGTGCTGCTGCCAGGTTTATGATGTATTACGAACTTAACATCGACACGTATCGCGATAGTTTAGAAGCTCGTTATAATTATATTCGATGCATTCTTTTTATTCATGACTCGATTCAGCAAAATCGTTCATTAGTTAACGAAGAAGAAGTTGAAGAAGATCCAAAAAAATTAAAAATTGAAGCTTTAAATGAGTTTAGGCAAATATCCTTATTAAAGGAAAAAAAATACAACCGAAGTGATGATATGCAAGATAAAGTTGTAAATTATGATATTGAACAAGAGCTTTTGATGTGCCATTTCTCTATTGTTGAGGGGAAGCTTAGGGAAGCGATTTCTATATTAAAGCATATTTACTCGTGTAACTTAGTGGAAGGGTTTTATAATAAGTATCATTTCTTATATCTCTTGAGTTTGCTTTCCTTTAATAAAGAATTTAAGGAGTATGTACATTCCATAAGAGCGGATATGAATGAAAGCCAGTTGAGTCCAATGTTACTTAAATCTCAAGTAGAGTTGATGAAATCTTTGACAAGTAATCATGCAACTCAGACTGATGTGGTCAATGAAAAGCTTGAGAATGCGAGTATATATCAAGGCTCTAATCAAATTATCGACGCATTAGACGAGCTAGTGGACATTCGTTCGAGAAATATTTACATTCGAGAAGTCAATATGCAACTTATTCAGTTGTTGTCTTCAGGTTGGCCTTCTAATTATTCTGCACGGGACGTAAAAGCTCTGTTGAAAAGCTGTTTTAAAGTCTGTAAAGAACTTTATAAACCAATAGAGCTAAAGCAACTTGGGATATTAGATAACATTGCTTTAGCTGAAAGTAGAGTTGCAAAATTTTCTTAAGTTGTGGCGGTTATTTATGACGAGTACCGTCTACTTTGAAGTGGTTAGGAAGTTCGTTTAATGGGATAGGCGCACCAGTAAAATAGCCTTGGCATAGGCTAAAGCCCTGTTGACGTAAAATATGCCAAGTAGCACTGTTTTCTACACCTTCAACAACAGTATTCATACCCATGGTGTCTGCTACCTGGCGTAACATTTTTACTAGAACTTGATGCTTAGGGTTTGTTGCTAGATCAGAAACAAAGCTTCTATCAATTTTCATTTCTGTAAAAGGAAGCTTGAGAAGTTTATCTAATGAGGCATACCCTGTTCCAAAATCATCAATCGATAATTTGAAACCATGTACTCTTAGCCGAGCTAGCGTTGAAAGTGCAACAGGTCGGTTACGATAAGCTTGAGACTCAGTTAATTCCAAAGTTAAGTACTCATGCGGAAAATTGAACGCTTTGCATGCTTCAATGATTTTGTCGCAGATATTTGGTATTGCAAGGTTTTCTTGCGTCATGTTGACCGATACAGAAATATCGAAAGGGCAAGTCGAAATATCACAAAGTGCTCGATTAAGGACGACAAAGAATAGTTGATCCATCATGTTGCATTCTTCGATAGTGTCCATAAATGAAATAGGGCTGAGAATTCCCAGTGTCGGATGTTTAACGCGTGCTAGTGCTTCTACTGAAACAAGCTGCTGATTATCAAAGCGAACTTTTGGTTGGTAATAATTGATAACCTGACTGTTTTGAAAAGCGTCATGTAGATCATGTGCCGACAGGCTATCAGGTGGTTGGTTTTGCCATGTTTGTTCAACACTTTGTGTGAACTTAAGTAGTTCATTTGCTAAGTTAGACTTTAGATCTTTCTTTTTTAGGAGGGACGAGTAGTTGAACTCCAAAAGTGAGCTGATATTTAATGTTAAATCGCAAATATCATCTTCCGCAGAGCTAACAATCACAACACCTAACTCTTTGGTGATTTCAGATATTTCAAGTAATAACTTGATACCGTCCATATTAGGCATGTTAATGTCACAGAATGCCAAGTCGATACTACTGTTTTTCATGAGAGCTAGCGCTTCTATGCCGTCTTGAGCAACATATACATGTTCAACGCCTAACAGACTAAGTTCGATCTTTAATCGAGTGCTCTGAATAAGGTCATCTTCAACGATCATTACTTTCAAGTTATGCTGCATTATTCGATGCCCTCGAGTAGATCTTTTACTTCTTCAACGATTTCGTTCATTTTCTTGGTCAGCATACACTTTTGGCTTACAATTTTTTGAGGATCGAGCTCGTTTTGTAGCTCTTGAGCTAGAGTTGCAATCTCAGTTAGACCTAACATGTTCGCCGTGCCTTTTATTTTATGAGCCAGCGCCCTCAGATCTACATCACTTTTGTCCAAGCTTTCAATGTCTAATGACATTGATTGAATAATGACACTATAAATATCTCGTTTATTTTCATTACTGTAATCCGAGAAATTGCTCTCGATTTCACTCTCAGGCTCTGACGTTGAGAGAGGTTCGGATTTCACTAGAAACTTAGATATGTTGTCATAGATTGCCTTTGAATCGATCGGTTTTGAGATTAATGCGTCAAAGTACTCAAAATTCTCTAAGGTGTAGTTGGATTCTCCAGTACATCCAACAATATTCGCGTAGCCATACAGCCCGATGTTTGTTTTAACTTCTCTTGCTAAACTGTGGCCATCGAGATTTGGCATGTGAATATCTGTGAGGATTAGATCGTACGCACCTTTGCGCTCTTTTAGTTGTGTTAACGCGTGCTGTCCATCATTTGAAACGTCGCTAGAAAGCCCTAGGTCTTTTAATTGATTCTTTAATAAGCATTGATTAATCAGGTCATCTTCAACAATTAATACGTGCCCAATTAGTGTCTCCATCATTTTTTCCTCTGAGAGCTGAGTTGAAGGGGATTTTTGATTATCATTTAATGGCATCAGATCTGAAATAAGTTGATTTAGTTTTAAGTTCAATTCAATCAATGACTCTTGTTCTAACTTTTCTTCATGAGAAACACATGCTTGGTAGAGTGTTGTAGCACCTAGGTTGCCTGCTGTTCCTTTTAATTGATGTACTTTTTGGTGTTCATTGGCTTCAATACTAGTACCACGGTATTGTTCTATGAAGGCGCTTAATAGCTTGAGGTACAGTGCTGTGTTCCCGGCCGCGATTTTTAGGCCAGCTTCTAAATCAATAGTGGAAACTTTGCTTAGCCAGTTCGGGATTGGAGCGACAGGTTTGTCAGCAACCACCTCACCAGCGTCGTTAGTTTCTACAATCTGGTTTGTGAACCATTTTAGCATTTTTCTATACATGTCTTGGGTGTCGATAGGTTTTCCTATGATGTCATTCATACCTGACTCTATTGCTTTATCAATATCTGCAGACATAATGTTCGCAGTCATAGCGATAATCGGTAAAGAAAGTCCTAATTCCTGACGAATCATTTGAGTTGCTTGATAGCCATCTATCTGGGGGAGTTGGCAGTCCATGAGAATACCATCGTATTTTTGTTGACTCAGTTGATGTATAGCTTTCTCACCATCGGAGCAAACATCCAAGCGGGTGACACCTTTAAGTAGAGCTTTTACGAGCTCTTGGTTAATAAAGTTGTCTTCCACTAATAATATATGCTTGTTTTTTAAAGGTTTTAAATTCAACTTCGGAACATCAGCTTGATTTTCTTGGTTATCGAGTATCTCTGGAGCAATATCAAGGATGATCTCAAATGAGAATTGACTACCTTTACCTTGATCGCTTTTAACTGTTAAGCGACCTCCCATGAGTTCAACAAGTTGTTTACTGATAATTAAACCGAGACCAGTGCCTCCATACATACGACTCGTAGATTCGTCTACCTGGATAAAAGGTTTGAATAGCTTATCTATATCTTCACCTGATATTCCGATTCCTGTATCTATAATTTCAAAACTGAGTTTTGTTTTATTTTTGTTTACATTATCACATGAAATTAATAAGTTGATCTCACCTTTTTCAGTAAATTTGATCGCATTGCCTACTATGTTTAATAGAATTTGGTTTAATCTTAATGAGTCACCTAAGACATAATTTGGAATGTCATTACTATAACTTAGTTTTAAATTTAAACCCTTCTCATTCGCAATGATAAACATCATCTCGTAGAATTCGTCAATCAATGAAGGCAGCGAAAATATTTTATTTTTTATATTAAATGAACCTGATTCAATTTTTGATGTATCTAAAATATCGTTGACTATCTTCAATAGAGATCTAGAGGCGTTATTAACATTTTTTATATATTTATTTTTATCGATATCGATGTCAGTATTCGTTGCTAATTGACTCATACCAATTATTGCATTTAAAGGCGTTCGGATTTCATGGCTCATATTAGCAAGGAATTGAGACTTTATTTTTGTAGATGATATAGCCTCATCTCTAGCAATTGTTGCCTCGTGTGTAAGCCTTACTAAACTCTTTAATGAATGGTAAATCAAGTACGCTAACATAACCATACCAATGAAAAACAACAACGTTAGTAGCGTAATGAGATAAGAGGTCAGCTTTAAATCACTCACACTATTAATTCTTTCGTCACGAATAGAAAGTATGATTGCTTCGGCTTCTAAAACGGATGGAGTAGCTTCTTTAGAATTTTTAATCAATGCATAGTTATTCTTGTTTAATTTAGTAAATATATCAATGTAGAAATCAGTGTCTTCTGATAATTTTGATAGATAATATGATTTATCTTTGTTTTTTATAAGAGGTATTAGCTCTTCTAAATTGGATTTTATGTTTTTAAGAATACCAATAGCTTCATTTAATTGCTGAGTGTCTAGTCTTCTTCCAAGAGTAAGAGAGTTGACTATTTTTTTGTTTATAGCAGTTTTATCACTTATCAAACTGTTTATAAGTTCAATTGTGTGAGGGTTTCTATAAGTATAGTTGAAGTTCAGAACCATCTTTATATTATTATTTACCAAATTAGAGCGTGCTGCGTACTCGGCTATTATTGCTTTTCTTTCTTTATCTATCGCAACATACTCTAAAAAGCTCTCTCTATATTTACTGATAAGAACGAGAATTCTTTCTTCATTGTGATCATTTAAATCTAATGTCAGATCCTTGGCCTTTTCAATATAGCTTAAGGCTTCATTTAAATATTTTTCACTATTATCTCTTACATAGCCTAACGTGTTAAGACGAGCCCTATCCAAAGAAAATATCAACTCTCCAGTAGTATGAATACGTTTAAGTACCTCAAAAACCTTATTTGTTCCTACCCTGGTACCAATTGCTGTGGTAACGAGGAGGGTAAAAACTAAAAGAAAGCTAATCATGATTAGCTTAATACGACTCTCCTTTTTCTCACTCTTAGATAATTGATCAAAGTTTGGGATCATTTTTGGCATACATACTCGGACTAATATTAGAAATTTACGACGTTGTGAGAGCGCTGATGACTATCATGTGAATTACAATAGTTTAACGGCAGATTCTATATAAGGAAGTGGTTTTTGGAGAAAATTTATTTTGTTGGCTGGCGAAAAAATCACGGTCTTTGGTGATGGTTATAGTAAGGCTCTCAAGTTGCTTGGTAAATAATCGTGTCGCTTAGAGTTTGATTTGTGCCTGTGATTCATTAATGTTTTTCCAACTAAAGGGATAATCGAGAAGGAGATGTTCAACTAGAATAGGGGTATAAGTTTTACAGTGTAAATGATCGAATTGAAATCGTTTACATCCCCTACATAATGCGGCGCGCGATGCTGCTGAATAATAATTAGGAAGGAATAGACAATGTCTTCTGCATTTTACCAACAGATTCAAACTCAAATCGAAGAAGTTAAAGAAGAAGGTCTTTACAAGTCTGAGCGCATTATCACTTCTGCTCAAAAAGCAGCGGTTTCTATCTCGACTGGTGAAGAAGTACTAAACTTCTGTGCAAACAACTACTTAGGTCTTGCTAACCACCCAGCTCTTATCGAAGCAGCTAAAGATGGTATGGATCAGCACGGTTTTGGTATGGCTTCAGTACGTTTCATCTGTGGTACTCAAGATTCTCACAAAGAACTAGAGCAAAAGCTTTCTACGTTCCTAGGTAAAGAAGACACTATCCTTTACACATCTTGTTTTGATGCAAACGCTGGTTTGTTCGAAACAATTCTAGGTAAAGAAGACGCAATCATCTCTGACGCACTAAACCACGCATCTATCATCGATGGCGTTCGTCTGTGTAAAGCAATGCGTTTCCGTTACTCGAACAACAACATGGAAGAGCTAGAGCAGCAACTTATCGCTGCTAAAGAAGCTGGCGCTCGTCACACACTAATCGTAACTGACGGTGTGTTCTCAATGGACGGCGTAGTGGCTAACCTTCCTGCTATCTGTGACCTTGCAGACAAGTACGATGCACTAGTAATGGTTGATGACTCTCACGCAGTGGGCTTCATGGGCGAAAACGGAGCGGGTACTCACGAGTTCCACAACGTTGTAGACCGTATCGATATCATCACTGGTACTCTTGGTAAAGCAATGGGTGGCGCTTCAGGCGGTTACACTTCTGGTAAGAAAGAAGTGATCGACTGGCTACGTCAGCGTTCTCGTCCATACCTATTCTCTAACTCTGTTGCTCCTGCAATCGTATCTGCGTCTATCCGCGTTCTAGATCTTCTTGCGGAATCTGGCGACCTACGTACTCAACTATGGGAAAACTCTGCTCACTTCCGTACTCGCATGGAAGAAGCTGGCTTCACTATGGGCGGTGCAGACCACGCAATCATCCCAATCATGCTTGGTGATGCAAAAGTAGCGGCTGAGTTCGCTGAGCGCGCACTAGAGAAAGGCATCTACGTTGTAGGTTTCTCTTTCCCTGTAGTACCAAAAGGTCAAGCTCGTATCCGTACGCAAATGTCTGCTGCACACTCTCGTGAGCAACTAGACCGCGCAATCGATGCGTTCATTCAAGTTGGTAAAGACATGGGTATCATCTAATTTTAAAGGGATGCCACGAGCATCCTTTAATTAGATAGAGCAACGCCCAGTAGAATATATAGATTTTTGATTCTCGCCTTACAGTTAGGCGAGATGAACTAGGTAACATTATGAAAATTAAAGCACTTTCTAAGCTAAAGCCTGAAGAAGGCATTTGGATGACCGAGGTTGAAAAACCTGAAATGGGTCATAATGATCTTCTTATTCGTATTAAGAAAACCGCAATTTGTGGTACTGACGTACATATCTACAACTGGGATGAGTGGTCACAAAACACAATCCCAGTACCTATGGTAGTAGGTCACGAATACGTGGGTGAAGTTGTTGGCATTGGCCAAGAAGTTCGTGGTTTTGAAATCGGCGACCGTGTATCTGGCGAAGGTCACATCACATGTGGTCACTGTCGTAACTGTCGTGGCGGCCGTACTCACCTTTGTCGTAACACAACAGGTGTTGGTGTTAACCGCACTGGTGCGTTCTCTGAGTTCCTTGTGATTCCTGCGTTCAACGCATTTAAGATCCCTGCAGAAATCTCTGACGATCTAGCTTCAATCTTTGACCCGTTTGGTAACGCAGTACACACAGCACTTTCTTTCGACCTAGTTGGCGAAGACGTGCTAATTACTGGTGCTGGCCCAATCGGTATCATGGCTTCAGCTGTTGCTAAGCACGTTGGTGCTCGTCACGTTGTAATCACTGATGTAAACGAGTACCGCCTAGATCTTGCTAAGAAAATGGGTGTGACTCGCGCAGTAAACGTGATGGAAGAGAAGCTTGAAGACGTAATGTCTGATCTTGGCATGACTGAAGGCTTCGATGTAGGCCTAGAAATGTCTGGTAACCCATCTGCGTTCAACAGCATGCTGACTAACATGAACCACGGCGGTAAGATCTCTCTACTAGGTATTCCACCATCAGATATGGCAGTAGACTGGAACCAAGTAATCTTTAAAGGCTTGGTTATCAAAGGTATCTACGGTCGTGAGATGTTCGAAACTTGGTACAAGATGGCTTCATTGATTCAATCTGGCCTAGATCTAACACCAATCATTACTCACCACTACAAAGTGGACGACTTCCAGAAAGGCTTCGACATGATGCGCTCTGGTATGTCTGGTAAAGTAATCCTTGATTGGGAATAGTCTAAATTAGGCTCTCATTAGCAAAAGGCGACAGGTTAAATTGTCGCCTTTTTTACGTCTAAAACCGCTAAATAACGCTCGATTACAGTGGCTGTCGCCATTTTGTCGCCATTAATTTTCTAAAGGATTGAGGTGAACTGCCTGCATCAAATGCTCGGGAGCAAAGTGAGAATACGCCATTGTCTGCTCAATTTTTGTGTGACCTAGAATCCGCTGTAACACCAAAATATCCCCTTTATTCATCATAAAGTGCGAAGCAAATGTATGCCGTAGAACATGCGTTGCTTGCCCACTTGGAACATGATTAGGTAAAGCCCTTTTAATGTAGCGCCAGGCATCCTTATAAGTAGTGTCAAAAATCTTATGGTCGTTCACTGCGATATCTAAGATCTCATGATACAAAGCAGGTGAGATGGGCACACTTCGATTTCTCTTACCTTTTGTCTCGGTGTAAGTTAGCTTGAATTCAGCTACTTGTGAACGGGTAAGAGTGAGAGCTTCACTTATACGAGCACCGGTGGCTAAGCAAATCTTAGAGATTACAATGAGCTGTGGAATCGAGACTGTAATTACGCGGTTGAAATTCTTCAGGTTAAATAGGAACTCTTCAATTTGTGGCTTGGTTAGATATGCCAGGTTCTTCTCGCTAGTTTTGATTGTATCGATAGCTTCAATCGGGTTGGGGTATTTCCATTGATTGTACTTGATTAGTTTCTTGAACATTCCCTTTAGATAAATCAATTCCATGTTATGTGTTGTTGGTGAAATCTCAACAGATTTATTTTTGCCACGGTAAGGTATTCGTGTTGCACGATAGTCCAAGTAGTCTCGTTCTTTAAGGTGGTAGGCAATCGGGTTACCTAATCCTTCAATTGTTTTGGCTATCAGATCCCGAGCTACTGATCCGCACCAGCAGTTTTGGACACTGAGTTAAGTGAGTACAATCACTAATGAGGTGAACCATGACAAGCAAGAAGAAACGTATTATCCATTCTCCTGAATTTAAAGCCGAAACCCTGAAGTTGGCAGAGAAAGTGGGAGTCGCTACAGCTGCAAGACAGCTCTCGTTACATGAATCTCAGATCTATGGTTGGCGAAAAGCCACAAAGAAGAATTCTAATATTAGCCAACGAGAACAAGAATTGGCCGTTGAAATCGCTAAGCTAAAAAGGCAGTTGGCAGAGCAAGCAGAAGAGCTAGAAATCGTAAAAAAGGCCGCCACCTACTTCGCGAAAAATCTAAAGTAAATTGCTATGAATTTATGCTCGAACACCTGCTGAGTTTCAGTATTTCCCGTATGGCTAAGGTGTTCAGAGTTTCTCGAAGTGGGTTTTATTATTGGGTTGAGAACCGCCACAAGGCAATTCAACGTGAGACAGAGCGCCAAAAGCTTGATACCAAGGTAAAAGAAGCCTTTGACGTTAGCAAAGAACGAGATGGCTCAAGACGTATTCAGAAAGAACTGGCAGAGAGCGGTGATAACCATAATGTTAAGACCATTGCCGCCAGTATGAGACGTCAGGATTTAGTAGCGAAAGCAGCACGCAAGTTTAAGTGTACAACGGACAGTAAGCATAAAATGCCCGTTGCTCCGAACTTGCTCGCTCAAGATTTTAACGCAACGGCTCCGAATCAAAAATGGGCAGGAGACATCACTTATGTAGCCACAAGCGAAGGCTGGCTGTACTTAGCTGTCATTATTGACCTTTATTCAAGGCAAGTAATTGGTTGGTCTATGGATACGAGAATGACGGCTTCACTGGTCTGTGATGCCTTATCGATGGCTTTATTCCGTAGAGGGTTCCCTGAGCAGGTTATAACTCATAGCGATCGAGGTAGTCAGTACTGCTCGAAAGACTATTTCAATTGCCATTACGCTGAAAGTTGTTACCCATTCACCGCTACACTTGATTATTTTCAATACGTTAAGTGCAAATACTACTAATCTGTCCAAGGTTTAGAGGACCTTGAACAGATTAGGTATCGGTGTTTTTCAAGGTAGTT